>CAZVVF010000486.1:0-4372 GCA_964630575.1 uncultured Burkholderiales bacterium
CTTTATGGGGCCGAGCGGTGTGGGCAAGACGGAGCTGGCCAAGTCCCTCGCCGATTTTCTGTTCGGCGACCCCAACGAAATGGTTCGTTTGGACATGTCGGAATACCACGACAAGTCCTCCATAAACCGTCTCATCGGTTCGCCTCCTGGATACGTTGGCCACGATGAGGAAGGGCAGTTGACCAAGGCGGTGCGGACCAAGCCCTACAGCGTCGTCCTTCTCGATGAGGTCGAAAAGGCACACCCTGAGATCTTCGACCTCTTCCTTCAGGTCTTCGATGATGGGCGCTTGACCGACTCCAAGGGGCGAACGGTCAACTTTACGAACACCATCATCGTCATGACTTCCAACCTTGGAGCCCGAGAGTTGCACGAAGCCGGCATTCCAAACGAGGGCTATGCCGGGCAGCTCAACTGTCTGCCCGAGGAGTATCAAAAAGCTCTGCGGGCCCACTTTCGACCGGAGTTTCTGAACCGGGTCGACGAGATCATAGCCTTTCGAGCTCTAGAGCGGTCCGATCTCTATGGCATCGCCAAGATGCACCTGGGCCACCTCCAGAAGAATCTGTTGAAGAGCCGTGGTATCACCCTCGAACTCACCGATGACGCCATGGAGCTTCTCTTGGAACACGGCTATCAGCCCCAATTTGGAGCTCGACCACTGCAGCGCGCCATCGGCACTCATCTCTCCCGCCCCTTGGCCGAAGAGATGTTGAGGACGGCTCCTCAAGAGGGCGACAAATTGGTGGCCAGGCGAGAGGGCGATAAACTCGTGTTCACCCCTGTGCCACCGACCACCGCGCCTGCCATCGATTCCACCTACGCTGGTGACGATGGGCGGCCCGAGATCGAGACCGGTCCGACAAGCCGCCTCGAAGAGATTCAACCTCCTCGATCGGATTTTCATGCCCCACCGGACCCTTTCGGGGATGGCGATTTTCTGGGCACTCGCGCGGAAGGCTCTGGCTCGCCAGGGCCCAGCCCGTATCGACAAGACCCAGTGGACCCAGACCCCGAGGGGCCCTGGGAGCAAAAGACTCATCAGGGAGCCGGAGGTTGGGGGGATGCCCAACCGGAGGCGCCGAGCGATCCCAAACGGGAGACCTGGTTGCCTCCGCCTAGCCAGCTACCAGAGGCTTGGCGCGATCCGCCCAAGCAGGCTCCGGACAGTTGGTCCGACCCGCCCAAGCCCTCCCCGCAACCGTGGGGACAAAAGCCGAGCCCGAGTCCCGACCCCTCATCCGATCCTTCCGGGGAAGGGCGCCGTTTCTCTCCCTTGAGGTCACCTCGAAAGGGAGATGACCGGTCATGAGGGTGAACCTTGAAGTTCTCTCGGGTCCTCTCGATGGGCATATTTTTCAGTTTACCTCCACCTCGGATATCGGAAGAGAGGGCAAGCTCCAGCTCTCTGTGGATCGGTTTGTCTCGAGGCGACACGCTGTGGTCGAGGTTCAAGGGGCCTCTGTCTACCTTGAGGATTTAGCCTCTACCAACGGGACTTTCATCGATGATGAGCGCCTGGAAGGGCGCGCGCCGCTGTCCAACGGTAAGGTCTTTCGTGTCGGGCGCACTTGGCTCAAGATCACCTGGTAGTGGAAGCCAAGAGCCGAGCCGCTCGTCTCGACATCGTTGACGAGACCGAAGACTATCTGGTGGTGAACAAGCCCGGAGGTCTGGTCTGTCATCCCACCAAGGGCGATGAGTTCTCGAGTTTGATCTCTCGCCTGAGATTGTACTTCTCAGGCACCGACTACGAGCCTCGCTTTGTTCACCGCTTGGATCGGGAGACCAGCGGCTTGGTCTTGATCTCCAAAAATCGCCCGGTTCACAAGGCTCTCTGTCGAGAATTGGAGCAAGCCGAGAAGACCTATCTCGCAGTGGTAAAGGGGACCTTGCGTTCGAGCGGTACGATCGATAAGCCACTGGGCAAAGCGACCGATAGCCAGGTTGTGGTGAAACAGGCGGTGGTGGAAGAGGGAAAAGACTCGGTAACGGAATGGACGTCCTTGGACTCTCAGAACGGATACTCTCTTCTGCGCTTGCGTCCCAGGACGGGCCGAATGCATCAGTTGAGAGTCCACCTCCAGTGGCTGGGATACCCGTTGGTAGGTGAGAAGCTCTATGGCAGTGATGAAACCCTCTATCTCGAGTTCACCGAGCACGATTGGACAGATCGCCTGGAGGAGAATCTCGAGGCCCGGCGTCAACTCTTGAGTGCGGTAGAACTCTCCACACCAAGCTTCTCTTGGAAGATCGACCCGCCCAGCGATATCCTAACCTTTCAGGACTGGAATCTTCCTTGAGGGGTCGGGGTAAGGTCTGGCTATGGGATTGAGATTTGACAACAGATTTGTCGAGGAGCTTCCTGGCGAGGCGATCGAAGATCCAATGCCCAGGCAAGTTTATCAAGCTTTTTGGTCTCCCGTGACCCCCACACGAGTGAGCTCCCCCAAACTGCTCGCTTTTTCTCGCGACATGATGACGGAACTGGGCCTTACGGCTCCAGAGTTGCAGTCCGAGGAGATGGTCAGCGTGCTGGGGGGCAATGGACTGCTTCAAGGAATGAAGTCCTATTCGCATTGTTACGGCGGTCATCAGTTTGGCCATTGGGCTGGCCAGTTGGGCGATGGGCGCGCGATCAACCTCGGGGAAACCGTGAGCCCCAGTGGCAAGCGTTGGGTTTGGCAACTCAAGGGGGCCGGTCCCACACCCTATTCGCGCAGAGCCGACGGTCGAGCGGTTCTGCGCTCTAGCCTTCGAGAATTTCTCTGCAGCGAGGCCATGTTTCATCTCGGTGTGCCCACCACAAGAGCGCTCAGTCTGGTCTCTACCGGAGATCAGGTCATACGAGATATGTTCTACGACGGGCGTCCGGCACCGGAGCCAGGTGCCATTGTTTGTCGGCTCTCTCCAAGTTTTGTGAGGTTTGGAAACTTCGAGATCTTCGCCGTTCGCGGTGAGGTCGAGCTCTTGCAGCAGTTGATCGAATTTGTGCTGGACCGAGACTTCCCTGAGACCCAGGGGAAGAAAGACCTCCGCATAGCGAATTTCTTCAGTCAGGTTTGTGCTAGAACCGCCACAATGGTGAGTCACTGGATGAGGGTGGGCTTCGTTCACGGCGTGATGAACACGGACAACATGTCGATCCTAGGTCTGACTATCGACTATGGCCCCTACGGATGGATCGACAACTACGATCCCAGCTGGACTCCGAATACCACCGACCTACCGGGACGACGCTATCGTTTCAGCCATCAGCCTCAGATCGCCCAGTGGAATCTTCTGCGCCTAGCCAACGCTTTGGCTCCGGCCATGGAGGATCCTCAGAGGCTCAAAGAGGGTCTGGAACTCTACGCCGACACCTATGAGCGAGAGTCCATGGCTATGACCTACCAAAAGTTTGGATTACCCGGAAAAGATGGTGAGGATGACCGGCTGATGGCCGAAGCCTATGCGCTTTTGGAGAGTTCCGAGGTCGATATGACGCTCTTTTTTCGGACCCTCGCTGAGGTGGACGCTGAGAGTTCCTTGGCTCTGTTTGAGGAGATGTTCTACGAGCCAACGAAGCGCGCGCGCGACTCTGAGCTGTGGCAAAGTTGGCTGGGGCGGTATCAGGCTCGGGTGGCTCAGTTGGCTCTAGAGCCTGAGCTGCGAAGGCAGAGTATGAACCGAGTCAATCCGCTCTACGTCCCGAGGAACTATCTCCTTCAGGAGGCGATCGAGTTGGCCGAAGATGGAGACTGCAGTCGAATCGAAGAGCTCTTGGAGGTCTTTCGTGACCCCTACACCGAGAAGCCCCACAGGGAGCACTTTGCTCAGAAGCGTCCTGAGTGGGCGCGGGAGAAGCCGGGATGCTCGATGCTCAGTTGCAGCTCCTGATGGATGGGAACAGACCCTTCTCAAAGGCCCACTCAGTCGTCGTCCCATTCCTCGTCGTCGTCCCACTCGGCGTCTAAAACCTGCCAGGTCAGCGATGCCCGACCTCGGCGAAAGCGAGTGTCCAGCGGAGGTATCCAGATGAAGGCGCAGCCCCCTTCGGGCCAACTGACGAAGAGTTCCTCGATATCGTGGACTGCCAAAAAGAATTCCCAATTCCCATCGTCAACACCGGGAATGTCCTCTCGCTCTAACCTGTAGGGAGGGTGTCCACCCAATTGTAGGGCGGAGCTGTCGAGCCTTTGGTCGAGATCGTCGAGGATGTCGTAGTAACGGGCCTTCTCGCGTTCGTTGAGCCTCAAGGCCTCGAAGGCCGCGCTGTCGGGTCGGGGTATGGTGGCGATAGCGTGAAAGGTCGGGCGATAGGCGACCTTCTCGGTGGCAGGGGCATTGGGTGGGGCCCGGCGACGCATATCGCGCACCAAACTGTAGTGAT
>CAZVVF010000487.1:0-4369 GCA_964630575.1 uncultured Burkholderiales bacterium
TGGTATTCAGGCCTTTGAGCCAGTCTTGGTAGACGGCAAAGCGATTCAGCTTCACCCGCTGGTTTGTACGCCGTACAACGCTGACTTCGACGGTGACCAGATGGCTGTTCACTTGCCGCTGTCGGCAGGGGCCCAGGCTGAAGCGCGGATCCTGATGTTGTCCTCCAACAACATTCTGCAACCGGCCTACGGTAACCCGGCTACGGTTCCAAACCAAGATACTGTTTTGGGAATGTACTATCTCACCATTGAGAAGCACGACTCCAAGGGCGAAGGCAAGTATTTCTCCTCCATCGAGGAAGCTGTACTGGCCTACGAGCAGGACGTCGTGGAGCTGCAGGCACCCGTTCGCATCGTCATCGATGGCAAGATCGAGCAAACCACCGTTGGTCGCGCTATCTTCTGGCGCGCGATTCCAGCAGCCATCAAAGATGGTGAGGATCCCTTCGAGGACTCCTACGACGGGCCGGACCCACTGGGCGAGCCTGGCGAACTGCTCACCTACGATTACCTGAACAAGACTTTCGGCAAGAAAGACCTGGTCAAGTTGATCAAGAAAGTGCACGACCATCACGGCAACAACCGTACGGCTCGTCTGCTCGACAAGATCAAGGAGTTCGGTTTCCGATACGCCACCAAGTCAGGCTGTACGATCTCCATCGTGGATATCCGTATCCCACCGGAGAAACCAGCAATCTTGGAGCACTCCGATAGGCGTGTGAAAGAGCTCGATGCTTGGATCAATATGGGATTCATCACCGAGGAGGAGAAGTATCACAGCCTCAAAGCCATCTGGTCTCAGGCCACTGATGGTATCGAAAAGGCGATGATTCGCCACCTCGACCGACTCAACTCGGTGTTTATGATGGCAACTTCCGGTGCTCGTGGTAACCCAGCGCAGGTAAAACAGATCGGTGGTATGCGCGGTCTGATGGCTGACCCGACTGGTCGAATTATCCCTCTCCCTGTGCGAGCGAACCTTCGTGAAGGTTTGACCGTACTGGAGTACTTCATCTCGACTCACGGTGCACGAAAAGGTCTGGCTGATACGGCTCTGCGTACGGCTGACTCAGGGTACCTGACTCGTCGTCTCATCGATGTCTCTCAAGATGTGATCATCCGTCAGGATGATTGCGCTGAGACCCACGGCTCTGTGGACACCATTGAGCTGACGGTCGCTGCTCACGGTAACGACATCAAGGTTCCCATTTGGGAGCGTTTGTCGGGACGTGTCTGCGGTGCTGACATCGAGTATGAAGACAAGGATGGAAACAAGAAGGTCCTCAAAGAGGGCAAATTGATTTCTGAGGATGAGGCCATCGAATGTGGCGACTACCTGATGAGGGATGTCGACATGACTGTGGACTCTCCCAACTACCCAGTCGTCCGGGTTCGCTCGCCTCTTGGCTGTAAGGCTATGCACGGTCTGTGCGCCAAGTGTTACGGGAAGAACCTGGCCACCGGTCACCTCGTTGAGATGGGTGAGACGGTCGGAATTATCGCCGCTCAATCGATCGGTGAACCGGGAACGCAGCTGACCCTGCGAACCTTCCACACCGGTGGTGTGGCGACTGAGGATATCATTCAAGGTCTTCCGCGGGTTGAAGAACTCTTTGAGGCGAGAAAGCCTAAGGGTCACGCTCTTCTCTCGGAGGTCTCGGGAATCGTGTCTCTCGACGAAGCGAAGGGTCTGCGTCAGATCAACGTGACCTCGCCTTCTGGGGAGCAGGTTAGCTACGGTGTACCGTTCTCCTCAAGACTCGCGGTGCGCGACGGCGCCACGGTCGAAGTTGGAACCCAACTGGTGGAAGGTTTCTTGAACCCCCACGAGATTCTCCGACTCCGCGGTGTTGACGCTTGTCAGAACTACATTGTGGACCAGGTACAGCACGTGTATCGTGACCAGGGCGTTGATATCAACGACCGTCACGTCGAAGTGATTGTGCGCCAGATGATCAAGAAGGTTCGAATCGAGTCGGGTGGTGACACCGTCATGCTGCCCGGTTCCCTCCAAGACCTCTTGTCTATGCAAGCCGAGAACAAGCGCGTTGTGACCGAAGAGGGTGGCGAGCCAGCAGAAGCGGTTCGAGTTCTTTTGGGTGTGACGAAGGCGTCCTTGGCGACGGAGTCCTTCTTGTCGGCGGCTTCCTTCCAGGAGACCACCAGAGTCCTCACCGACGCTGCCATCAAAGGCAAGCGTGACGAGTTGAGAGGCCTCAAGGAGAACGTGATCATCGGTAAGTTGATACCGGCAGGTACTGGTATGACGGAGTACCGTGAGATCGAGACCGAGATTCCTCGCGACCCCTCGGCTACCACGACAGCGACGACGCCGGACGACATTTTGGCAGCGGAGCTGGGTGCGGCTTTGGGCGAACGTTAAGAAACGCGCCGGTTCTCGGGTTTGTAGAGACCCGCTGAATCGGCTCGCTGCGAGAAAGACCCCGGATATCCGGGGTCTTTTTTTGTTGTCTGGGGACTGAGACTTCGGCCGTTTGGGGTGGCCTCTGCCCGAGTCTTCAAAAGAGTTCGAGCTGCTCGATGTTGTCGCTGTCGATACTCGCTGGCAGGGCTGCTCCGAGGGTGAGGTCGTTACCCTCTACGCTGAGCGACTGGCTGTAGGTCGAGATCCAAGTCAGCCAGGACCAGACCGTCTGCGTGCGTCTCTTTGCCGTTTCGGGGGCGAGGGATGTGGCGCGGGCAACGATGGACTCGACCTCGGCTTTGCTGAGGCGCGAGTCTGGGGCGAGCAGCAGGTTGGAGACAATCTCCTGTATGACTGGAAGCTGTAGTACCGCTCGGCAAAGAAGGCGGTGGCGCACCTCGGGAGGGCAGGTTAGGTAGTCGGAGCCCTCGGAGGTGAGGTCGCCCTTACTGTCGATCAAGCGCAGGGCCCGACAAGCGTCTAGGTAGTAGCGTCCCTGGCGCACGGAAAACTCGAAAATCTGGGAGAGCTGCTCAGGGTTGGCCTGGTTCTCTGCAACCAGGAACGGAATGAGGGCTACCTTGTCCAGTCGGTTGGCTTGGGGGAAGGGAAACTCCCGGCTGTTGTTGAGAGGCTGGAAGCTCGGACCGCTGGCCTTGACGATACGGTAGCAGCCAGCTTGCACCAGTTCGGGGGGCTGATAGAGGTGAGGGGGATCGAAGCGGTACTCCCGAAATCGGTAGAGTTCGGTCTCGGGTTCGTAGGTGAAGAAGACGGAGCGAATCCTCTTCTGAGTTTGACTCGCCCAGAAGCGGACAGGGTAGTAGAGTTGGCGTAGGTGAAAGTCTTCGCATTCCCCTATTTTGGCCTCGATGAGCGTGACCGAGTCTCGCCCCTCGAAACCGCCATCGATCTCGACCTGGACTCCGACAGCCTCGAGTTCTCGACCGGCAACGGAAAAGGTGAAGTGCGGGCTTCGCTTGCGACCACGGATGGTTGGGTAGAGCACCGGCTCCGAGAGAAAGTGGGCCAAAAGCCCCGTGTTGAAGGCGATATCGAGGTGTTGCATCTCTGATATGCCGGTGTGCGTCGTCTTGAGTTCAAAGCGGGTTTGGCGAGGGAATTCGATGACCTCACCACACAGTTCCGGCTGGTGGTAGCCCTGGCCCTTCACGATCGCGTAGAGTCCGTTCTTGAGGGGTAGGATGAAGCTGCCGTTGTCTCTGAGCTTGGGTGGCAATTGAGCCGAATGGTCAAACTTCATCATCAGGCGAGGTTCGCGTCCTGAGAAGGCTCGAACTTCGTCGGCGGTGATGAGTTGGAAGTCGCCGGTCAGAGGGATCTTGTCCCAAGCTTGGTGGAGGCGACTCACGATTCGATGAGAAGCTCCGTCACCTTTTGACGACGGTCAGCCCTCGAATTGATGGCTCTGGGGGCTAGGATGGTGTGCTGTTTGAAGTCTTTGTAGAGCTCTCGGACCAAAGGAGTGTCGCTGTTGGAGAGCAGCACCTTGACCCCCTCTTGGGCGAGTCTGGCAAAGGTCTCGGCTAACTCTTCCTGATCGCTGAGTCCAAAATTTTCCTTGGTATAGGATGTGAAACTGGCCGTTGTGGTGAGGGGGACGTAAGGGGGATCAAAGTAGACCAAGTCCCCGGCTTTGGCTGCGGCAACGCAGAGTTTGAAGCGCCCTTGGGAGATCTCGGTCGACTGCAGGGCCATCGAAGCCGCGCGGAGTCCGTCGGCATCACAAATTCGCGGTTTCTTGTAGCGGCCCATGGGAACGTTGAACTGTCCTTTGGAGTTGACCCGGTAGAGGCCGTTGAAACAGGTCCGGTTTAGGTAGAGCAAGCGGGCTGCCCGGTTGACGGGTTTCATCCTCGCCTGATTCTGGGAGCGAACCTTGTAGTAGTATTCCGTTTTGTGGTGCTTGTCGTGGTAGCGTAA
>CAZVVF010000488.1:0-4369 GCA_964630575.1 uncultured Burkholderiales bacterium
GTTGCCGCCTTGAGTACCACAGTGGGGCGAAAGCCGATCAGAAGGCAAAGACCGATCACCAGTTCCACGGGTGGGATGAGGTATGCCATGGGGATCACGAGGATCGAGGGAACAAAGGTGGGCTCGAATCCTTTGCTCACAAAATCCACGAAAGCACCCATCCCCCCGAACAAACGTGCGAGTCCGTGGAACAAGAAATTGACACCGAGCATGATGCTGAGCAACTGGTATGCGAGAGTTCTTTTCATCACTAGATCATAACTGCTGTGTGCAAGCCGAGTTTCGGCTCAGAGGCAGATTCTACCCTGGAACCGTTAAGAGGACCATTCGACCCTATAGACGCCGTCTTCCATCAAGGGCAGGGGCCCTTCAGGCATCTGTAGCGTGACCTTGCGCACTTCGACCTGGGGCTGAATTTGGGGGAGATAGACTCGGTCGATGTGCACCACTTTGTCGGGGCGGGAAAAGTCCTCAGGCCCGACCTGCCCGCCGAAGTGTTCGGAGCGACCGAAAGCGATGTGCAAGCCCAACTTCTCATCGAGTAGGACGATGCCAGTGGGTTCGATACCGAGATCCCCCAGGACACCGAGCCCGAGCTCTGCGATGTTGCCGTAGGCAGGCTCTTGCTGGAGCTTGTCGCGCTCTCTGTCAGAGGCCTTGTTGTGACTCAACACTTCCAAAGCCCGATTGTTCTCAATTCGGTACAGGACGACGTCATCGGCAAACTGCACCGGAAGTTCACCAGCGCTCTGACTGGGTTCAGCTTCGCCCTCATAGGGCACGATGTAGGCCTCCCCCGACGGTAGGTTACCGGCCGAGCCCGGTTCGGTGATGACCCCTCCCGAGGCGTGACCGCTTCGGAAGCGAAGGTCGAGAGTGAGACGGTGCTGGGCTTGGCCTACTTCAAAGACGAAGTCGCAGGATTGGGCTCTGTCGAGTCGTGCCTTGAGCTGATGGACTCGTCGATTGACCATTTCATAATCCAGAGCCAAGGCCGGGATCATGGCTCGGGTGAACCCCGGCATGGTGGCAGCCCGAAATCCGTACTCACGAGCGCCGACCTTCATGGGAGCGGTGGCCGAAAAGCGCGAGGGCACGACCAATATTTGATAATCGGTGAAGACTGAACTCAAGGGGACAGATTGTGAAAGTTCATCGGCGTTTGCAGGGAGGCTCGTCAGAGGGAACATTCGCTCAGGCAAGTCTGCGTTGTTGGCCCTGCTGTTTCGGTAGCCGTAGAGGCAGACTCGTTCGAGCCCCAGTT
Source organism: uncultured Burkholderiales bacterium (assembly GCA_964630575.1). GTDB lineage: Bacteria > Vulcanimicrobiota > Xenobia > Xenobiales > JADMJV01 > JAEXNA01. The sequence continues at coordinate 1,265 of CAZVVF010000488.1, forward strand.
GCGAGGCCACAGGCGAGAGCTTCTGGTACCAATCCAGAGCCATCGCACGACGGTCTTTCCAATTGGCGTCATCTGGGACAGCATCGTCGGGAAAGTCGATCAGAAAGGCTAGGGCCTTGTCTTGGGGTCGGGGTTTAAAGACACGCTGGATCAGGTTGACAAGTTCTTCAGTGGAAAGATTCATGGGCCGAGTCTAACTCAGCCTCGGGCATTGATCCAGGGGGTCTCGCCTCTCGCCCTTGCCGTCTCAAGCGCGCCGTGGTCCCAAAGGCGCGCGAACGCTCGCGGCTACGAGCAAAGAATGAAGAAAGAGACGACCAGCTAGTCGCCTCTTTACTGTCATTTGCGCTCGGAGGCGGCGTCACGACCGGCTCCTGACCTCGTTTCCGAACCTCCCTACATCACGTTTCCGGATGCTACAACAGAGCTTGCAGTGGCCCCCTCGGGAACCTGACGCTCCAGGACCTAGTGGCCCCATTCAATCTAGCGAACTTCGGTTTCTGGCTTGTTGTCATAATACTACGCCTGAGTCAAATCCCCCTCCTCGCTCCCAAAAAAAAGAGTGGCCCCGAGGCCACTCTGGTATAGGGGCATGTCTTGCCCTTACGACTTGCGCTCCAGGCGAAACCTCGAACCTTGATCGTCCTCGCCCAAGAAGACGGTGAGGGTACTCGGCTCCGATAGACCCGCCGGCGCGAAAAGGGCCTCACCAACGGCTCCCCAACCGATGTCGCTAAGCCAGCCAGACTGAGCCTGAATACGAAACAGGTTTGGTCCGATCGGCTGCAGGGATGCCTTCAAGCCAACCTCCAGAAATTGTATCGTGGGACCATCGCTAACGGTAACGGTGCCCAAGGCAGGATGATGGTAGGTCCCGAAGAGCTCCTGGCTCGGTTGAGCCTCAATGGTCGGCTTGGGCTCGTCGGCCTCTCGCCTGGCAAGAAACTGGGCACTGTAGTCCGGTCCATCGATCCGGTGAACCATTTCAAAGAACTTGAGGCCCACGGCGTCTGGCATTTGGGTCCCACCGAGGTTGCTCAAAACGATCAACCCCAAGTCGTTCTCGGGCTGTAGCCCTACGAAGGTCGTGTGGCCTGGTGTTCCGCCGTTGTGCCAGGTTACGGTTTGGCCCTGCAGCGTTACCCGAAGCCAACCCATGCAATAGAAGCTCGAATCGTTCAAGACCGTCTGGGGACTTCGGGTGACCTTGAGGTTCTGCTCGCTGATGAGTCGCTTCCCTTCAAACTCCCCGTCTCCCAACTGGAGTCTTACCCAACGGGACATATCGTGAAGGTTGGAATTCATGCCGCCTGCTGGACCGAAGACATAGGGGAAAGGTCCTGTCGCGATCGCCTTCACCTTGCCATCGACCCTCGCGTGACCGGTGGCGCTGTTAGGGTTGTCGTCGAGCCCTTCAGCCGTCCAGGTTGTGGTCGTCATTCCCAGCGGGTTGAGAATTTTCTCCTGCAAGACGTCGCTCCAAGAAGGAGCACCAGCCCATTTGGCTACGAGTTCGCCGGCTACGATGTGGGGGGAATTGACATAGGCGTAGCTGGAGCGAAAGCTGGTCACCGGCTCCACCCATCTCAAGGCCTGGACAATGCGCTCAGCCGAGTAACCCATAGAGCCCAGCGCTGATAGAGCCTGAGGAGCGAGTCCCGAATGCTGAGCTAAGAGGTCTTTGACTTGAAACTCTCGGGTCACCCAGGGGTCGAACATGGCAAATTCGGGATAGTGGTCCACCACCCGAGCATCCCAGCCAGGTCCCCCTCCATCCACCATCATAGCGAGGGTCGCTGCACAGAAAGCCTTGGTCGTGGAGCCGATGGCAAAAACCGTCTCCTGGTCTGGTTTTTTCTCGCCAAAACCCTGCCACCACAAGATCTCGTCCTTGTAAACCACAGCCACGGCGACTTGGGGAACGCCCCAATCCAATCGGGCCTTTTCTACATAGGCCTCATAGGCGGGTAAGGCCTTCTTGATGGCAGCCTCGTCGACTTCCTGAGCCTGGGTCGGAAGAATGAGTGTAAGCAAGAACAGACATACAAATGAAATACGCATCCTGACCGGTTACTCTTTCGTCAACCGGATCCTTTGCACTTCAGTCGGCTGTTTCTCGAACCAACTCGAATACCGTGGAGCAAACGAGACGCACTAGGTCTTGACGAGCATCTGCTCCAGCTTCTTCAAGGTTTTTTGACCGATCGACAACACCGGGCAGGGAGAGTGCCGGCAAATTCTCTCGGCAACGCTTCCCAGCAGCCAACGACCGAACCCAGACCCTCCGTGAGTGGTCAAGACGATGAGCTCAATCTCATTCTCTTCGGCATACGACAAAACGGCCTCGGCGGCACTACCGGCAAGGACCACCGCCTCACACTTATCATACTCGGTAGGAAGCCGTTTCTTTAAGTAGGCTTCGATCTCGTCGCGCTCTGTTTTGTGCAGTTCTTTCTGGTCCACAAAGCCTCGAGCCGCCGGGGGAATGACCGTGGGCTCGTGCGACCGGCATAAAATGAGTGTGGCTTGACGCCGTTGTGCTATCTCTAGAGCCGGTTTGATAGCACGCTCGGATAAGCTTGAACCGTCCAAGGGGACGAGAATTCGACTATACATACAGATATCTTATGTCAATCGCCAACCTATCCCCTCTATAAGAAGAAAAAGGTGCCGGTTGCGCTGCCGCTGGAAGTCGAGGCCTGACCGATCTACGGCTCGGCTAACCGGTCTGCTGAGCCTAACCGACGCCTTTTTCCGCCGCTCAGGTCCATTTCGACACCGGCCCTGTAGCCCGCGCTGTAAGCTTGATGACTGGGAACTCGCACCCGGCGTGTCACCGTGCGTATTCCGATCTTGGCAGCGTATTCCGCAACGGCCTCCTCCTTCGACTTGAACAGCTCAAGAGCGTGGGAGGAGCGATTCTCCGAAGCCGCGCGTGTCTCTTCTTCCCGCAAGATCTGCTCTCGCTCGGCGCGGACCTTCTCGGCGATCCCATGGGCCGCCCCTTTGCGGAAATCGTTGCGACGCTTCAGGGTCTGAAATCGTCCCCAAGCGGTGCACAGGCGCTCCACCTCTTCCACGCAAAAGGAGAACAGTTGGATCGCA
>CAZVVF010000489.1:0-4364 GCA_964630575.1 uncultured Burkholderiales bacterium
GTTCAGGATAGCGCGAACGAGCCTTCTCTCCTGTCCAACTCGAATTCACAAGGGTCAGGTTCTGGTAGACTCTTTGATAAGAGAACCCAGAGAACTTCCGGCACAAGAAGTTGTAGAACAGGATCACGCGCCTCAAAAAAACGCTCTCATTCCAGCCGCTGGGAGCGTCAGGCCGGGGATAGAGATTCCAGGGGTAGTGGAGATATTGGATACAGGGGCGTCCCAAGTCTTGCTCATCATAGCCGGAGCAAACGAGGTCAAAGTCCGGCTGCTCAGCGAGAAACCTCTTGCCCGCTTTCATGAGAGCGTGCAGTTTGAGGAGACCGTGAGAGATACCGAATCGACGGCTGAGCTCCAACATCGGGTCGCGAACGAGAATTGGCCGAATCTTGGCGCCGGTCAATCTCGTACCGTAATATTGGTCCATTCGCTGAGGGTCAAACTTCTCCAAGGTCAGGAGAGTTATTTCCCCGTGCCTCTTGAGGACGTCCAGCATAAAAGCTCCCACCCCAGGCCCTCCTCCAGGCGGAGACACCGAATGTTGCACAAAGAGAATTTTCTTCACCTCATCGGCGTTGTTGACATCCGCCCAAGCTCCTGCCAACACCTCCGGATTTGGGAGACTCAAGAATTGTGCCGCCGCCCCCATCGGTTATCCCTGCTTTTGCGAAAAATTGGGTCCCTGAGTCTAGCCCGTGTGGACCCAGAGACGATTCAGCAACGTTATACTATACAATGAGCAAATTTCGTGGCATGATAGATGCAAATAAGGGGGATTTGTGAAGTCAAAGATATCTCGCCGGGTAAGGGCGATCGCCAAGGGGGTTGCATCCAGTCCAATCCCATATACATCCTTGAGCCAGACCGAAGACTCGGTCCAGAGCAGAAGGCACGAAGACTCGCAGGACCTTTTGCAGCGCTCCAGGGAAGAATTGTACGATCTCTATCAATTCGCCCCGGTTGCATATCTGACTCTGAGCCGCACGGGTGAAATTCTCAGGATAAACCAAAAGGGCCGGGAGATTCTCTCTCTGGAGCCCAAACATCCCTCAAACCAGAGCTTTGAAGCCTTCCTATCTAGCGATTTTCGAGCCGCCTTCCGCAGCGCCGTAGAAAAACTTGAAGAGACCTCCTCAGAGGTCAGTCTCAATTTGCGAATCAGAACGAGCCGGCGGAGCGAGACTTGGGTCCTGGCAAACATTGTCCCGGCCCGGCCTACAGATGAGAGAGGTGCCGCTTTGAGGCTAACCCTCTGTTTGACCGAGCAACAGGGATGCCCACCCAGCTCTCAAGCTGCCAAGATCGAGCGCCCCAATACCAAGGAAGATGCGATGTCGCTATCGGAGCGGGAGCGACTCGGGCGGGAACTCCACGACAAGGTGTGCACCAACCTGACCTGCCTAGGGCTCTATCTCACCAAGCTCCATCATTCTTGCCCCGACGCCCATGGTGAACTGCTCGAGACCTGTCGCACTCTGGCGAAAGAAGCCACGGGCACGATTCGCAACCTCATAACAGGCTTGAGTTCCCCCGTGCTTGAGAAATGCGGATTGGCCGCTGCTCTGCTTCAAGAAAAACAGCGTCTGGGCCCACTCTTTGGGGATCTCACCTTCGAATACCAATCTTCTGAAATTGCCCGACTCGCCCCACAGATAGAGGAGCAGATCCTGCTCATCGCTCGCGAGGCGCTCTCTAACGCCGTCCGCCACTCCAAAGGCAGCCGCATCAAACTCCGCTTTGAATCTCATCGGGAGGGATTCCGCTTAACCATCACTGACGACGGGGTTGGAATCGACCGTTCGAAGAACCTGGGCTGGGGCCTCTCGAGCATGAACCAAAGGGCCGAGTCGATCAAAGCGAACCTTGAGATCCATTCCTACCAGAATGCCGGAACCCGAGTTGTCTTGTGGCAGTGAAAGAGAGCGCTAGACCCGCTCAGAAAGAGAGTATCCGCCTCCTCCTAGCCGACGACCATCAAGTGGTTTGCGAGGCCTTAACCAGCCTGCTGGAAGAGCACGATGATCTCATCGTCGTTGGTACAGCCTCCAACGGAGTGGAAGCTCTCAAAAGAGCCGAGGCGCTGACCCCTGATATCGTCATCATGGACATCTCCATGCCTGGTATGGATGGCCTGCAAGCTATCGAACAGCTCAAAGTGCAATCTCCAGAGCTCTCTAGCATCATTCTCTCCATGCACGCCGACCCAGAGCACGTCTACAAAGCCCTGCAGGCGGGAAGTCGAGGATACGTCCTCAAGGACTGTGCTGGCCGCGAACTGGAGCGAGCGATCAGAGCCGTTCACGCCGGACACCTCTATCTGACTCACAGCCTCACAGGAAAAGTTATTGAAGACTATCTTCGCCTTAAGAACCATCAACCGCCCAACAACGCCATCGACAAACTCAGCGCTCGTGAGCTTGAAGTTCTCAAGCTTCAAGCCGAGGGGACCTCAACTCTCGATATTGCCAAAGCGCTCCACCTTTCCCCCAAAACAGTGGAGACCTACCGCTACCGACTCAAAGAGAAGCTGAACATCCGGGACACCGCTGGGCTCGTAAAATTAGCGATTCGTGAGGGACTCGTTTCGCTCGAGCCATAATCGCTCACGTCTCGATCGAGAGAAGCGAGCAGGAGAACGTCCACTGGGGAGATTTTCCCCCGGTCGGTCCCCCCCATAATCCACCGCACTCCTGCGCCAATCCCGACAGAGAATGTTGAGACAGCCTGACTGTGATTGAAGCCCAAGCGTGATACGATAAAAGCAGAAGGAAGACATGGCCCTGAGTAGACACACCGATAAAGTTGCGGCGATTTGGCCCAACGACACCGAAACCGAATCTGCCTCTGTGAAAAAGATCTTGGTTATTGAGGACAACCCAACCAACCGAAAACTCATCGGGGACATTCTGAGGCTCAAGGGCTTTGCAGTGGCCGAAGCAGAGAATGCCCTGCTGGGACTCGAGATAGCCAAAACGGGCGACTTCGACGTCATCCTGATGGACATTCAGTTGCCTGGTATGGACGGTCTCGAGGCCACTCGAAGACTAAGGGCCGACCCCAGGACCAGAGAAACCCTTGTGGTGGCCGTGACCGCTCACGCCATGGTAGGCGACAGAGAGAGAATCCTTGAGTCCGGATGCGACGCCTACGTGACCAAACCGATCGCTTACAAAGAATTCCTGGAGACCCTTGACGGGCTCTTCAACAAAGAGAGCTAGAGGCGTTCACAGCGGGTCGCTGTTCTTACACCTGACCCACAAAAAGAAGGCCGGGGTGTTGCCACCTCGGCCTTCTTTCCTAGACTTCCTCAAGCCAGGACTCGTTCTATTGTTGCGGAGGCGAGATCTCGATAAGGGTACTGTCTGTTTTCCCCTGGTAAGTCGCCGTGATGGTCAGTTGGTAATCGACAGGGTTTGCTTCCGATGGTATAGCGAGCTTGAGGGTTGCTACACCACCAGAGATCACCATATTCGTACCGGCTGCATCAGCTTCTGGAGTAATTGTCCAGGTCACCTCACCACCCAAACTTTCAACCGTTCCATCACTGTAGAACCCGGTGCAGTAGTAGGAGTAGTCTCCGGTCGAAGGTTGCAGATTGTTGCCACCATAGAGTTGGTTTCGGGGAGAGATCTGTATCCCAGTGAGGGTCTTTTCCTCAGCGCTGACGGTGTAATCGTAAGAACCAGTCACCTCAGCTGCGTTTGCCCCTAGTAGACTCGCCGTAACCGTTACCGGCCCTGAGTTCAACGGAATGCCGATTCCCGAAGCATAAGGAATGTTCAGAAGCTTCATGCTTGGGGATGTCGCTGAACTCCCGCTGGAGTTCGAGACGTTCCAATTGATGAGTTGCCCAATAGCGTTGTAAGCGTTCGACTCACTGCTATCGGTGGTGGCCGTCGAAACCGTCCCGCTGTAAGCGGCGGAAGGATTTGTATAGTTTTTTGTACTGCCGCTACCATAGCCGACGGTAAAGCTTCCTCCGGTGTTGATCGTGTAAGTCACGTTGGCATTGAACTGGACCGAGCCAGCAGGGGGGGTGAAGGTGTTGGTCGTCCCCCCTGAGACAGGATACGTCACAGACTTAGCAGACTCAGGTGCTGAGATGTCAATGGCCGTTGGCACTCCGTATTGGGCGTACTCGCCGGCCACAAAATCCACTCCCGCGATTCCACTGGGTGCAGTTCCGGCGGGGATATCGACGCCTATCAAGGCGAAGGGTGTGACGGTCACGGTGGGACCAAAAGTTCGAGCCACGCAGTAAACATTCGTATCGTCGGAGTGCTTCTCGTGGTTCGTGTTGTCGCTTGTTTTCTCGTGATTCAAACGAAATTCATATTGGGTTTCCGTGTAGATCGCATACCCTG
>CAZVVF010000490.1:0-4358 GCA_964630575.1 uncultured Burkholderiales bacterium
CCAGCCTGTTCCGGCTTGAGTTTTCTCCACGCTCTCATTCTGGTGGGCGCCTATCTGATAGCCTGTTCCGATCGACAATCACGCCCCTGGACGTTCTATCTCTGGCTCTTCCCACTCGCTTGGTTTGCCAACTCCCTGAGAGTGACCCTGCTGGCATTGGCCGCTCTGACCTGGGGGCCGCAGAGCGTGGCGGGAGATATTCACCTTTGGATCGGCTGGGCGTGTTTTGTGGCTCTGTTCGCTCTCTGGTGGCGCTTTGTTGGAGAGAGGGCGGTACAATGACGCGATGGGTCATCCTAGCACTGGTCGCGATCTCGGCCCTGCCATCGCTTTGCGATGCCTGGTTTAGCGCCCCTCTCGACCGTTTCGGCCCCCTCTTCTTTGCCCTTTGGCTGGCCGCTCTGTACGCCGCGAGCGATGGCGAGAATCGGTCGACATTCTATTGGCTTCTTTCGGCTCTCTTGAGCCTCAGCTTGTCTGTTGTGACGCACTTGAACGTGCTGGCTCATCTGGCCTTGGTATTGGCCGGTGTCTCGACTGCGAGGTGCAGTGCCAGGGTCCCGTTGAGCCTAGCGGCGGTGAGTTGGCTGCCTGTCTTGAGTTGGCTGTTGAAGGACTTGCCCTACGGGGCCATTCAAGGTCTGAAATCGGGGGTGTGTTTCAGCGGTCTTTTGCTGGGCTGGAGGGTGTCTCGTGAGTAGAACCCAACACGGCATCTTGCGATGTATGGTGGTGGTCTTTTTGCTGCTGGCTTTGCTCTGGGGCTTGAAGCCTCTGCCAGATTCCTCCGGGCGTTTGCAGACTCTGGCTTTAGAGACCAAGAAGGTGGTGGGTCGCAAGCTCGCCCTGTCGGAGGCCGAGAAGACGCTCTATTCCGGCTGCAAAGTCAGCAAGCGACTCTACACGACGGCCAAGGATGATGTCATCGTCGCTCTGGTGGAGGCCTCCAATGACCGTCACGCCGTGCACGACCCGAGCTACTGCTTGGTCGGTGCGGGCTGGAGTATCGAGAGCCGGAAGCGTTTTGAACTTCCAAACGGGGAGGCGGAGGAACTGCTCGCGAGTCATCCCAAATATGGGAGAGCAGCGGTTCTCTACTGGTACACCGATGGCAGGACGGCCTTTCGTTCGACGACTGAGTACTGGTGGAGAACCTCTCTCAGGAGACTCACCATGGGAAGGTCTGGTCAGGAGCCCATTTTGGTTCTGCTCAGCGCCCTCTCGCCCGAGGAGATCAACTGGTCGAGATTTCTCTTGGCTTTTCCAGAACTTCGTCGCTTCTAGGAGTAAGGCGGCGGTAGGAGAATGAACCGAAGGGCGCTCGAATTGAGGAGTATGTGGTGGAAATAGATACGAGAGACGATATCACTTTTGTGAGAGTGGGCAGAAACCAGCTGAGGGGGAGTTCGAGTCAAAGGCTGCTCGAAGAGTTGCTCCTGCAGGTGACGAAGATGCCAGCCTTGGTGCTGGACCTCTCCCAAGCCGAACTCGTGGACAGTTTGGGGCTGGGAGTTCTGGTCAAACTGGCGAAGGTCCAGAAGGCGAATGACCGTCGCTTCGCGGTCTGCGGAATGAATGCGAATGTGAGAAAGACCTTCACTCAGTTGCATTTGCAAAAAGTTATCAGAGTCTTTCAGGACTCTGACCACGCTAGTAGGGGGATCAAATGAGTCAACTTTCTCTTTTTGTTTTCGTGGATGCGCTGGGTTGGAAGATACTCAATCAGCAACCCTTTCTCGACGATGTGCTCTCGCACAAGCAGCCCTTGAATACCGTCTTCGGCTACAGTTCGACCTGCGATCCAACGATCATCACCGGTCTCGACCCTCAAGAGCACGGGCACTTTTCTTTCTTCTACTTTGACCCGGAAAACTCGCCTTTTTGGTGGGCGCGCTACCTGAGTATCCTTCCTCGCTCCTTAACCTCGCGGGGTAGGGTGCGCCACTGGATCAGCAAGCTCTCGGGGAAGCTGCTGGGCTACAGCGGGTATTTTCAACTCTACAATATGCCCTTTACTAAACTCCGCTATTTCAACTACTCAGAAAAGAGAGACATCTATAGGCGCGGAGGCATCAACAGTGGAGCGGAAAGCGTCTTTGTTCATCTGGAGTCTGAGGGGGTTCCTTTTCATCTTTCGAACTGGAGAAAGAGTGAAGAGGATAACCTCGCCTCCCTAAAACGAGCCGTGACTTCTCCAGAGAAGCCCAAGTTGGCCTACCTTTATCTCGCCGCCATGGATGCCATTCTTCACGCCGACGGTACGCACAGCGACCGTGTGACGGCGAAGATCGAGTGGTACGACCGCCAGCTCCGTTCGGTTCTCGATGAGGCCGAGCGCCAGTATTCCGACGTTCGTCTCTTCATCTTCTCAGACCACGGCATGACGAACGTAACCTCCACGCTGGATTTGATCCCTCAGGTTGAGGCTCTCGGCTATCGCTTCGGCTATGACTATGCGGCCGTCTACGACTCCACGATGGCTCGCTTTTGGTTTCTCAACTCCGCCGCCGAGACAGATATCAAAGCGCTTCTGCAGAAGGTAGAGGGCGGGCGGGTCTTGAGCGACGACCAACTCTCTGGCTACGGGTGCTTGTTTCCAGATAAAAAATACGGGGAACTCTTCTTCCTCTTGGACCCAGGGGTGCTCCTGTGCCCGAGCTATATGGGAGAGAAGCCTCTCGCGGGCATGCACGGTTACGACACTCATCACGAAGATTCGGTGGCGAGCTTCTCCACCAACACCGATGTCAGATGGTTGAAGGACTTGAAAGACCTCTACCAGCTCATGCGAAGTGAGGCTGAGAGATGAGTTCGAGCGAACCCGTTTGGGTGGTCGTTCGGTCCTGGAACGATGCCTCCATTGTGGAGGCCACACTCAAGGGCATCCGGGCCCAGACACGGCCGGCGAAGATCTTGGTTATGGACAATGAGTCCAGCGATGACAGCCCAGCGCTCATAGCTCCCTATGCCGACCTTTTGCACAATGTACCGGCGGGGACTTACGTGCCTGGCAAGGTCCTCAACCAGGCCATGGAGCTCACCGATGGGGAGTTGGTGGTTTTTCTCAACTCCGATTGCCCGCCTCAAGACGACCATTGGTTAGAGGAACTCCTCTCGGGCTTCGAGGCTGACACCGGGGCTGTTTTTTCCAGACAGGTAGCTCGGCCCGATTGCTATCCCATCTTTCTTCGTGACACAGAGGACACATTCGGTGATGGAAAACTCCAGGCGCGATGGCGGCATTGCTTTTCCATGGCCAGTTCCGCGGTGCGCCGATCGGTTTGGGAGAAGCTCCCCTTTCGAGAAGACCTTCTCTATTCGGAAGACATCGACTGGACCTGGCGTCTCAAACAGCACGGTTACGGGGTCGGTTATGCGCCTCTTTCGGTTGTTGAGCACTCTCATAACTATTCCCTAAAACAGTTCTACAAACGTCAGCGAGGCGAAGGTCAAGCCGACGCTGAGATCTTTGAATGGGACAGTTGGAGCGCATCCCCTCTCCGCTATTCTCTCTTGCCCTGCCTGCGTCAGACTCTTGCCGATTGGCGATTCTGCGCCGCTAGAGGGGAGTGGGAGTGGCTCTTTTGGGCGCCTCTGTATCGTTTGGCTCAGATGATCGGCCGAGGCCAGGGATTTCAGAAGGCTCTGAAACTGAAATTCGAGGGGTCAAGCTCGCTGCCGCTCAAGGAGCCTGTCAGTCTCGAGGACGGGGTCGATGAGGTCGTCCTCGCGGCCGTTGCAGGCGCAGATTTTAACCGCGAACTGGCTCGAACAGTGGCCGAGATAGGCGAGGCGACAAGCCAGGCTCTGGAAGGGAACCTGGTAGCGTTGGTCCTGGGTGGCGGCTATGGTCGTGGCGAGGGTGGCGTGGTCAAAGCCGATGGCCAAGAACGACCCTACAACGATCTCGACTTCACGCTGATCGTGCACAAGACTCCGGTATCGACCGAGGCGCTGCACGCCGTCTCCCATCACTTCGAAGAGGTTCTTGGCATCGACGTCGACTACAGCCGACCGCTCACGGTGTCGGACGTGAAGAACTGGCCGCATTGGCTCATGTGGCACGATTTGCTGCACGGGCACATCGTGGCCTACGGTGAGAAGGACATCCTCAAGAGGCTCTCGCCTTCGCACATCTGGTCTCTTCCACCACTGGTGGAGGCGACCCGTTTGCTGCTGAACCGTGGGGCAGGACTGCTGTGGTCCTATCTGATTCTCGACCACGGTGACCCCATGCCCGATCCAGACTTTCTGACTCGCAACTATTTCAAGGCGGTTCTGGCTATGGGGGATGCGGTTCTCTTGGCCAGAGGAGTGTTCCGAACCGCCTATTCCGAGCGCGCCAAGCTGCTGGCAGA
>CAZVVF010000491.1:0-4349 GCA_964630575.1 uncultured Burkholderiales bacterium
GGTCCTGAAAAACCCCCTCTCGCAAACCCACAATGGCCGAGGCCACGTAGCAGGTATCCGCTGGATTCTCCAAACAGATGACGTGATCGCCAAACACCTTGCGCCAGCGTGCTTCGCAGCGGCTCCGACGCCGCTGATCGGGAATCAGAAAGAAGGGGTGATAGAGGTGGCTCAACTCCTCGGACACCTGGGCCAGAGGCAGATCCTGATCGATGTCGTCACCGATCGTGCCCTTCACCACCGACCGCCCGGTCTGTGGAAACGGCGGCTCATCGCCGGTCATAAAGAAGTAACCTCGCTTGCCGCGCTTTCGGATGGAGTCTGTGTCCGTGTGACGCGCGGCGAAATACATCGCCAGGTCGTAGGACTCGCCATCGTTGCCGCCACCGCCACCTTCCAACCAGCTCCAGGTGAGCCATCGGTCTATATCTTCGGCCGCCGACTCGAACTGACCGACTTGGAGCGGCCCTCGGTCACACGTGACATCGCCGACAGCCATAAACATAACCTGAGGGTCTTCTATACCACCATCGAGCAAGGCTTTCATAAAGCCCGGCAGCTCCTTTCGCGCCAACTGGTCAGGGATGTCCCCCATGGAACCTGTGACGTCGAGAGCAAAGACAATGGGGAGTGAGTTGGGATGTTCCGCGCTGTCACGGCTCTCCCGCATACCCACACCGTGAGGGTTCATCAAGGGGTGAACCGACCTCTGGATGAAAACCTCTTCCTTGGCTTTGTTGGACCGCTTGGAGACCAGGCGCTGATGCGCTTTGTAGCTGTAGTTTCCGTATCCCATATTACCTCCTAGTGCAATGTGAACTCGTGGAACCGGGGTGGCCCAAAGAGCCGCCCGGCTACCGTTTTTAACTCTTTTTTGAGGTCATCCACGCTCGTGTAATGGCCGGCTTGGCGCGCCAAATCCCGCAACTCGCGCGGAGCGCCTCGCCCCAGCAGTGTTGCCATGCAGGCCCCACTGGATGCGAGGTCTTCTCCCTGGCCTAGAGAGGCCTCCGACCAACCGCAGAGCGCCACACCGTGGTCACGGGGATGAAGGAGAAGATGCTCCAAAGCGATGGCATTGTGGCTGTATCGGCTCTCGTGGAGACAAGCGAGAGTGTCCAGAACTCGATTCCATATCCACACCACAGCTCTCGGGCTGACACCTCGCGGATACTGATCGTGAGCATCCAAAGCCGTGAAGGAAAAACCGCTACGCCATCTGTAGACCGCGGTCAGTCGTCTCTTTGACCGGTGACAGTGTCCCATTTCCAACACGATTGGGACTGCCAACAGATGAGCCAAAAACTCGTGACAAGCGCGAACTCGCCCTATCGTGTCCCACTCTCTTCTCAACCCCGAAGCGCCATCGCGATGGGCCACTTTGATCAGCACCATCTCCGTCAGAGCGCGCTCACGCCGGCCCAGGAAGACATCCCCGTGCAGGCCCCTCGCCAGACGTCCGTGCACCCTGTAGGTGTGACTCCCGACCTCCACCAGACCCACTCCCTCCAGGTGCGGATAGACCCGCGGCTGAGGGATCCGAAACCCAGCCAGTGGGGGAGCGTAGAATTCAGAATCGCAGTAGGCACATCTCAAAAACGATGATGTGGCAGGTCCCAGTGGCGCCGAGCAGTTCTGGCAAACGTTCTTTTTAAGATTTATGCTCACAATGAGCATTATTGATCTCGCACTGACTCTTGTCAACCCTCAGCGGATCAGAGCAAGACGAGATCCGTCCTCCTTTGTTGAGGTTCCAGGCACCGGACCCAACAGGCCAAGGGGAGTAGGAAAGTTGTATGAAGTGAACACCGCGCGATGCGCTGTGACGGCCTTCTAGGCGCTTACTTCTTAGTATCCAGCAGGTCAAATCCGCAGCGTGAACACTTGCCTGTCGAATTCGTTCGGAAGCCACAATCACCGCAAATTCGGGCCCGCAGAAGCGTCATGTCTGAGTAAACATCGCCAGGGCGAAAGGCACTGGGTCGCTCTTCTTGATTCTTACCTTCGGTTTGTTCGGCTGCCGCTCCCTGAGCTTGTTCGGCCAACCGCTCCCCCTCAGCCCTGGAGGCGGATTGGCTACGCCAGGCTTCGGAAACGATGGCAAGCTCTGGGTAGGGCAGAGCCTGTGAAGGAGCAGGCCTGGATTCGGGATCCTGGCCTCCTCCGCCAGAAGGGTTTTGAGAGCCATCGCTGGTCCCCCCACCAGAACTCGCTCCACTGGGCGCCACCGTCTTCACTGGGGTATCGCCCGCTTGAAGGCTTACCGCACGGGCCAGGTTCTCGAAGGCGGTGAGTTTCGCCATCGCGTCGGCCCCACGGGCCGACTGAGTGAGCTGGAGGGGTTGGCTCTGGGTGGGGTTGCTGGACAACTTCTCCATGGCCTCGCGCAAACCGGGATCCACGGCCGCTCTGCCTCGAAAGACCTCCATGTCTCGTCGGGCGAGGGGGTTGTGCTGGGCCTTCTCCAGCGCAACTCTCAATCTCACAGCCGCCTGGGGAGACTCCTGCAGAGTGTTGAAGACGCCGGCCAGCTGCTTGGCGTTGTTCCGATCGCGGACCAGATTGGAAAGCAGCTTCGCCCCCTGGGGAGCGTCGGTCAAGCGTACAAAAAGGCGCGAGAGATCGTTGCGACCTGAGTCTGTCTTGCTCATCTGTGCAAAGGTCTTGAGCAAGTCGTGGCCACCGGCTTTCGACTTACTCGCCCGAGCCAGAATTTTGCCCAGGTCCTTCGCCCCTTTGGGGTCGCTAGAGAGGTTCATGAGCATCTCGCTGGTGGCCCGTGCCCCCTCAGAGGTACGGCTCATGCTGCGAACCATTCCACCGACATCCCGAGCGCCACCCTCCAGCTTCATAAAGTTGCCGAGTCCCTCAGTGAGGCCCTGTGCTCCCGCTTTGCTGCGAGACACTCTCGCCAGGGTATCGGCCGTCTGGCTGGCCCGAGTCCAGCCTCCGTCGTCGTCGGGTGAGAGCATCTTGCCCAACAGCTCCTTCATACCGGTCGCTGCCGATTCCGTGCGACTACCCGCGGCTATCATCTGGCCCAGCGAGGCGGCCGAATCTTTGCCCCCAGAGAGGTCTGTGAAGGTGTGGGCCAGGGCCTGCGTACCGCCCTTGATATCGCTGGTCAAAAGCAAGATCCCAGCCAATCGGTCGGGCGTCGATTCGGCCAAGTTGGCCAGAGTCTTGGCGAAGGCCGATCCCGACTCCGAGGACTTCGTCATCTCATCCAAGGTGTCGAGCATTTGCTCGGGCTTGGCCACCACTGTGGCTTCCAAGGCATCTGCCACAGCGTGAGCGCCATCCTTGCTTCCACTCATTTTGGCGAGGGTTTCGGGATGGCCCTGAGAGGCCGGTTTGCCTTCGCTCACTTCCTTGAGAAGGTTGAACACGCGACGAAAATCGCGCGATCGCGCCGGACCGGGTGTTCCTGCAGGAAGGGAGGCTTGGGTCGCCCCCTGGGAGGTCGCTCTGTTTTGGGTTGTTGGGTTGAAGGCCCCTAGACCCGCTATCGTCTTGGCCTCTCCCCGAGGCCGCCTTCTCCGATCGGATCCCGCTCGGCGCCGATCTTGGCCACTGAATCCATCGACCCCGGCAGACCCTCGAGCCTCCAGCATAGCTTGCAGCCCGTCCTTGGCTTGCCCCGCCGAGGCTTGCCTTGGCTCTCGCCGATTGCTGGGCTGCTCCAGAACCCGGTCCAGCATTCCCCGGAGCGACTCTGGACGGCGCTGAACATTCTCGAGCAGATTGCCCAGCCTCGAAAGCCCTTCAGCCCCCCTGGCATCCATCTTGATATTGGCCATTCTGTCCAACCCCGCTCGAAGCTCAGGGTTCGTCCGAGTTTTTAAGCTCAGGGTCTCGAGTTGGTCAAGGCCAAAGACAGACTGCGGATTCTGCATAGCGCTGGTGAGGGTGCGACCGGCCTGGGAGAGCTTGTCCATATCCTGGGACTGCATCATCCGCGAGAGTTGCTCTAAGCCTCGGTCGGTTTGGGGATTGCTGCGCAAGCTCTGGAGCATACCGTCGAAGTTCTTGAGTCCCTGAAGTATCTCGGGGCGCTGACGCACGCTCTGCAAGAGTTGATCGACCTTCCCGGTCCCATCACCTCGAACACCATCCACAAAATTGAGCAGACCCGGCATCCGTTTCATGCCCTGATAGGCATCCGGGGTGTCGTTCATGGAGCTGAGAAGACCAGAGAGCTGCTTGAGTCCCTCTTCACCCTGTGTCGATTTCGCCATGTGGGTCAACTCGCGCAGCCCGTTGAGACCCTTGAGGAGAGCGTCCTTGTTGGCCAACGCTGAGTTCAAACGACCCAGAGTCGAGAGGGACTCGGGTAGCTTCACAAGATT
>CAZVVF010000492.1:0-4343 GCA_964630575.1 uncultured Burkholderiales bacterium
CCATTTTGCTTCAAGCGCAGCTGTTTGGGGTGAACGCTGATCAGACCGGCTAGTTCCGGATGCTCATGAAAGATAGAGCTGAGATACTCTCGGTACTCTCTCAAGCGCTTCTCCCGCTCTTGATGAGTCTCTTCGACTCGCTCCTCATCGCGGGAGTCTTCGGGGCCTGAGAGCTGTTCCTTGAGGCTGCTCTCCAAGGCGTTCTTCTCAGAGCGTAAAACGGCCACCCGCTCCAACCGGATCTTGTCTTCAGACTTGAGGGCAGAGGCCTTCTCTTGGAAGACCCGATTGAGTTCGGCACTGCGGCTGCGAGTGAGAGTTTCGAGAGCCTTTTCTTTTCGCTCCAGCTGCAGGTAGAGCTTGGTCAGTTCCTCGTAGATCCTCGCGTGGCTCTGAAACAAGGTCTCACCACTGCCTGTGATGGTGGTAGAGGCGGCTGCGACCTCTTGCAAAATGGAGACGGCTTCTTCTAGAGAGCGAACAGCCTGTTCGGCTCGGCCACTCTCTTCTAGGAGACGACCCTGCCAGTAGAGCGACTGCAAACTGGCGAAGATGTTTGAGCAAAGTCCGACCAAGGCTTGGTGTGGCGACAATCCCATGCGATCGATCGTGGCCAGCCTGAGTCTTGACAGGACATAGGCCTCGACGAGGCTAGGGAGCGCTTTCATTGAGTCCTTGCAATTTTAGGCATAAACGCATAGCGAAGGTGGGCGCTGTGCACGAACAGTCCCGGCTTCACGCCGCCCTCTTTGATGATTGTTGATGTCAGTTAGAAGCGCGACCTTCTCCAGTATCGAGCTTTTCGGTAGGAGAGAGTCTAGGAGTTTCTGGACTTAAGATGCTTGGCTATCAGCTCTTTCATGGTGATAGGCTTGCGCCCCAGAAGATTCTCGAGGGTGGGATCAATTTTGGCGAACTCTCCATTTCGAGCCGCTATAAAGAGACCTACAATCATTTCGACAGCACCTGGTGGCATTCCCTTAGATGTCAGACTGGTTCTAAACTGTTCATCGGGGATGATTTTTCTCACGACTCTCTGCTCTTGCTGCTCACTGGCTATCGCGCACAGGTCAGCCAAGTTGAGAGCCTGAGAACCTGTCAGGGCTGGAGTTGGTCCGTCAAACTTCGTTTCACCGGCCAGAATGATCGCCGCAATCTCAGCCAGATCATCGTGGGCCGTCCACGAAAACTTGCCGTCTAGTGCTCCGGAGTAAAAGCCTTTGGTGAAGGCATCGCCCATCAGTTCAAGACCACTTGAACTATAGAACCCATTGCGCAGGGCCGTCCATGCGATTCCTGACCCCTTCAACATTTGCTCCGTCTGAGCGTGGTCGAGCATCGGAGGAAAAGCCGAGGTGTCACTAGCGGCCATATGGCTGGTGTATACAATTCTTTCAGCACCAACCCACTGGGCTGACTCAATGGCAGTTCTGTGCTGAAGCAAAGGATCGCCACCTGTGCGCCGCGCGGGTGACGAAATGAGCAGAACTTGTTGAGCGCCCTCAAAGGCGTGCCGCAAACGTTCTGCGTCTTCGTAGTCCCCCTGACGCACTCTGATTCCCAGTCCTTGCAGATCAGAAGCCTTTTCAGGGTCGCGAACACTCACTCCAATTTTGGATGCCGGGACTCGGTCGGTCAGATGCTCCACAACTCTGCGGCCCAACTCCCCTGTTGCTCCAGTGATTATAATCATTCAGACTCCTCATTTGTTTGTTGAAAAATCAATGATATCACAAAAGTGTTATCGGCGATATAGCCCTTGAGGCAAGTGTATGACTACCTTTGTGCTTCAAATCACGCTATGATTTCTCAATGGGCACACCTAAGAATAGCGCTGAAGAAACCAGATGTCGTATTCTCGAGGCCACAGCCGAACTCATCAATCAAGGCGGCCGAGATGCCGCGACCACGAGAGCCATAGCGATGGCGTCTCAGGTTCAGGCCCCAATGATCTACCGCTACTTCGGGGACAAGCAGGGACTCCTCGATGCTGTGGTTGAGCACGTTCTCGCAGCCTACGTCGAGGAAAAGTCCTCTCGAGAACCTCATCAAGACCCTGTAGAAGAATTGCGGGAAGGCTGGAATCTTCATGTAAGGTTCGGTTTGGCTCACCCGGGCCTCTTTCTGCTGATGAATGGAGACCATGGAAGCCGTTCGCCCGCAGCCGCCAGTGGCTATCAGATATTGAGCCGGAAGATCAAGGACATCGCCTTGGCTGGAAGGCTCAAAATGAGCGAATCCAGGGCGACAGCTCTAGTGCACGCAGTATGTTTAGGAACAGTCCTTAGCCTCATTGGGCAGCCTGAGGCGCTGAGGGACCCGAAACTAGCAGAAACAGCTCGCGAGATGGTCATACAAGCGATTTCTAACGATGATTTAGAAACTAAAGACCAGGGAGTAGGTGTGTTGGCCGTTAGTCTCAATGCTAAGCTCGCCGAGGCCTCGGTGCTCAGCAATAGTGAGAGGCAACTCTTAGGAGAATGGCTAGAACGTATTGCGGACGAGTGATACTGAGGAGGACTCAGGCCAGATTCAGGATTTTCCGGAAACCTTTTCAAAAATCGGCCCACAGCCGGAACTTTCTCCTCGGGGATTGCGTCCTAGGGCATGGCTGTTCAGTGTAGCCCGACGCAGGAGTCGAATGCAGCCTCCCTAACTTCGGGAACCGAGGAAGATTTGAGGTGTAGCATGAGTCGAAATGCCATTGTTGTCTGGTTACTTTTAGCGCTAGGATTGGGGGGGTGCGGTTCATCTGATTCAACCGTTTTCGACTCGGGTCCAATCGGCGCAGTGGACGTGCTGGTGGGTCGCGCACAAGCAAATGTTCCCATGGTGGGAGCCACGGTTCAGACTTTCGACCTGAGCGGACGTCCGTTGCTGAGCAACGTTGCTCCCGTGACCACGCTCAATGGGCAGTTCAGGACCTTGCAGTCCGCCACAAGCGATTTCCGGGTGGTAGTGACCCCCAATCGTGCGAACATCAATAGCCAGGGTGAGAGGGTAGCACTCGCAGCCGAGGTCCGGAACTTCCAGTCGACGTGGGTTGGTGTCAACTATGTAACCAATTTGGTGAGCGTTTATATGTCGCTGCACCCGGAGCTCACGCTCGCGCAGGCCGAAGCTAATGTTCGCACGTTTCTTGAGATCCCCGAGGACATAGACCTGGGCTCGGGCCTCGACAATGAACTCTGGTTCTCTCACACGCAATTCGCCCGCAATGCCATCAACAACGGGGGGGTGGTCGCCTACACGATGGCTCTGGCACAACAGGTTGATGTAGGACCGCCGCAGCCGATCCTGGGAGCTGAAGCTGGATTGGTGGGCAGCCTCGCTGAGAACGTCGCAGGCAACGTTATCGCCGCACCTCTCACCGATGGGCTCGGAAATCTCTTCGGATGGGCCGTGTCGGCGGCCGGCTTCAACATCGGCGGACCCAGCATGAAAGACATCAGCGAGCAGCTCGACCAAATCCAAATGCAACTCGACGCGCTCAACGACCTGATCCGCCAACTGGCGGTTCAGGGTGCGTACGTCGATGACCAGAACACATTGGAAACGAACTCGGTCACTCCGATTCAAAACGCCTCCGCCCAAGTCCAGGGGCTGGCCGCGATGTTTGAACCTTCCAATCCCAACATTAACACGCCAACCACCGGCCCGGACACGAATACCGTCAATGTGATGAATACGCTGCAAGGCTCTGACTGGAATGAGCTCAGCACCGAGATTTTGAATTACCAGCTCGGCCGCAATGGGCTCAGCAACATGGTCACTCTCTACGGCGCTCTCGTGATGGACTCGGTGGGCGCCGACACCACCGGTCAGTATGGCTACCCCTTGCGGTCGAACGCTGATATCAAGAGCGTGCCCAATTCCTCTTTATGGGATCAGAAGAGTCGCCAACTGGCCTTTTACCTACAAGTCGTCAATCAGGGCATCAATCTGATTGCGGAGGCAGCCCACATCTCAGTTCGCGACTTTCAGAGCAACAACGGATACTACACCTCCAACGCGACCAGTATGATGACCGCCAAGGGGAATATCGCAACGCTGATTGAGGGGAGCAGGCAGGCGCTGCAGCAGATACCCCACGCCCTACCTTCCGACCTTGTGTTGATCGATACCGAGTTCGGTATAACGTGGTACCTCGCGGTGCAAAATCCAGTACAATATTACGAACTCGCCAGTGGCCTCTATTTCAATGTCCATACTGGACCCTACGGTTCGCCGAGCGGCCAAGGACTCAACTTGGAGCAGCCAGCCCCGAACGTTTTCGCCCTGCCCACCAAGGACCAACTCGATCACCTGCGGGACCGTCTGGGCACCATAAGAAACGATAGCGA
>CAZVVF010000493.1:0-4341 GCA_964630575.1 uncultured Burkholderiales bacterium
GAACCATGACCATATCGGCCAGAACCGCTATTCCAGAGAGTGCAATGAAGCCTACCCCGGCCGAGATGGAAAAGGGCATTCCTCGCAAGTAGAGCGCGAAGACCCCACCGGTGACGGCAAACGGAATCCCAGTAAACACCCGTAGGGCATCGAAAACTCTATCGTAGGTTAGGTAGAGCAGAAAAAAGATAATGGCAAAGGTGATGGGGACGACGATGGCCATGCGCAGCTGACCCGATTGAAGGTGCTCATACTGGCCGCCCCATTCCAGGTGATAGCCAGGAGGAAGCTTGACCTTGGCTGTCACTTGCTTCTGGGCTTCTTTCACGAAGCTTCCGAGGTCCCGACCCCGCACATTGGCCTGAACCACCACTCGGCGCTGGCCGGACTCTCGACTCAGTTGAATGGGCCCTTCCACACTCGTGATGTCGGCTAGGGCCGAGAGAGGGACGAGCTGTCCATCGGCACCTTCCACCAGGATATCGCCTATGGCAGCCGCGTTTTGTCGATAGGGTTCCTGAAAGCGAAGCTGCAGGTCAAAGATCTTCTCCCCTTCGATCACCTCTCCGATCCGGCTGCCTCCGATGGCTGTCTCGACGACCTCATTCACGTCGGACACGTTGATCCCGTAGCGGGCCAAGTCGTCTCTGCGGACCTTGATCTTGAGCGTCGGCATTCCCGAGGTGGTCTCCACAGAGATGTCGGCTCCGCCGGGAATGCCCCGCAAGACGTCGGCGACCTCCACGGCTTTGCGCTGCAGCATGGCCATGTCGGGACCGAATACTTTGACGCCCAGTTCGGCGCGGATACCCACGCCTTCAGACATCTCGTTCATCCGCATCTCGATAGGTTGGGTGAAGGCCATCTTCATACCAGGGATATCGCTGAGGGCTTCCTCGATCTTGACCAAGAGCTCAGGCTTGCTGGTGGCCTTTGTCCATTGCGAGCGAGGTTTCAAGGGGATGAAGATGTCGTGTTGGGAGAGCAGCATAGGATCGGTGGCGATATCCGGTCGACCGATGCGGGTCGCCACGGATTCGATCTCATCGGGGAACTTGTCGATCAGGAGCTGTTCTACGAGAGTGGCTCGCTCGATAGCAGTCTCCACGGAGATGCCTGGGAGGTAGCCTGGATTGATGCAGATGGCTCCTTCGTCGAGTTTGGGGAGAAACTCTGACCCGAGATGGGGAAACAGAAAGAGAGCTGCTGCAAAGCAAGCGACGGCACCGCCAATGACGCGTTTTTTTCTGGCCACGGCCCACCGCAGGATCGGCAGATAGCGCTGCTGCAACCTCGCGACGACCGGATTCTCCTTATCTTCATCGGCCTTGAGAAAGTAAGCGCACAGAGCCGGTACCAAGGTCGCCGAGAGAATGAGGGCCCCGGTGAGGGCTAAGATGACCGTGAACCCCATAGGCCGAAACATCTTGCCCTCCACCCCAATGAGGCTGAGCACTGGCAAATAGGCGGCGATAATGATGATCTCGCCAAACTGGCTGGCCCTTCGGACCTCGATGGTACCGCGCTCGATCACCGACAGTCGCTCCTCGTCGGTCAGCTTCCGCCCGAGTTGTTGCCGGGTTTCGGCCAACCGTCGAACACAGTTCTCAACGATGATCACAGCGGCATCCACAATGAGCCCGAAGTCGATGGCTCCCAGGCTCATGAGGTTGGCGGAGACCTCAAAGTATTTCATTCCGATGATGGCAAACAGCATCGACAGTGGGATGATGGAGCTCACGATGAGCCCGGCTCTCAGCTGCAGCAGAAAGAGAAACAGCACCAGGATCACCAGAACGCCACCGTGCCAGAGGTTTCTCCCGGCGGTGTGGAGGGTGTCCTCAACCAGCTGGGTGCGGTCCAAAAAGCCTACGAGCCGAACCCCCTGAGGGAGTTCCGTCTGAATCTCGGCCACTCTCTTCTTGACGTTCTGAGTGACGGTTCGACTGTTTTCGCCCACTATCATCACAGCGATAGCGGCCACTGCCTCCCCGCGCCCATCTTTGGTGATACTCCCCTGTCGCAAGGCCGGTCCGAACTCAACGTTGGCCACATCTCTGACCAGGACCGGTACTCCGTCCTTGGCTCGCAGAACGATGTTGCGAATATCCTCGAGACTCTCAATGAGCCCAATGCCTTGGACGATCTGCTGTTCATTCTCTTTGAGCACATAAGCCCCACCGGCGTTTCGGTTGTTCTTGGCGAGGGACTCAGCGAGTTGGGAGAGTGTCACTCCGTAGGCGCGCATTCTCAGGGGATCGGCCTGAACTTGGTACTGTTTGATATGGCCACCGAAGGTGTTGACCTCGATGATCCCAGCAACGGTGCGAAGACGAGGTCTGATCTGCCAATCGAGCATGGAGCGCCGCTCCATCAACGAGTGCTTGTCACTCTCCACAAAGACGTAGTAGATCTCGCCGAGTCCGGTGGCTATCGGTGCGAGTGTTGGTGTGGTCAGACCCTGAGGGAGGGACTCCTTGGCCTCGGTGAGCCTTTCCCCGACCAGCTGTCGGGCCAGGTAGATGTCGGAGCCGTCCTTAAAGACCAGGGTGACCTGGCAGAGACCGAATTGGGATATGCTTCGCATCTCGATGACGTCGGGGATACCCGAGAGGGCGATCTCCAGACGCCGAGTGATCTGAGACTCCACTTCCTCCGGCGACAAGGCCGGTGCCGCGGCGTTCACCACGACTTGAGTGTTGGTGATGTCCGGCACCGCGTCGATGGGGAGAGTGACCGCAGCATAGAGACCAGCCAGGGCCATGAGTCCGACGGCGAACACGACGAGAAAACGATGCTTGATGGAGGCCTTGACGACCCAGTTGAGGACCACGGGACTACTCCCCCACCGCGCAGCATCCATCTGAGAGCGACTTCTTCAGGGCTTCAGATTTGAGATAGAAGGTTCCTTGGGTGGCCAGAACCTCATCGGCGGCCAAGCCGTCGGCGATCTCTCGCCAACCTTTTCCTGTTTCCCCTAGAATCACGTGTCGGACCTCGAAAGCTCCTTTGGACTCTGTGTTGGCGACGTAGATCGTCGCTCTCCCGGTGTGCTCTTGCAGGGCGGTTTCGGGAACGGTCAGCCGTTGGTGACGGATATCGGTGATGATACTGGCTTTTACAAAGGTCCCCACCTTGAGTGCGGCGGTGGGATTCTCCATCACCATGCGAGCCGATACGGTTCTCGTGGTGTCGTCGGCGGCCGCCCCAATACTGCTCAGGTGACCTCGGAACACCTGGTCCGGGGCTGAGTCGGCTCGCAGTTCTACCGTGTTGCCGACCTTGGCTTTGGCCAGATCCTTGGGGGTCAGGGAGAGTTCCGCCCAAACCTGGTCTAGGTTGACCAGGGTGAAGGCAACCTGGTCGGTGGTCACGCTCTCCCCTAGGGTGAGCGAAGCGCTTTGGACCTTCCCGTCGATGGGAGCCAGAAGAGCGACACTGCTGCCGGCCCCAGGCTGTCCCCCTAAGAGTCGAACAGCCTCTTTGGCCCCTTCGACCTCCACCTCTGCTAGCTCTAGAGCGGCCTCGGCTTCGGCTAGTTGCCTGGATTTCGAGTGGCCTGCGGCAAAGATCTTCTGTTCCCGTTTCAGGGCGCTTTGGGAAACCTGATAGCGCTTGTTGGCTAAAGGCTGAAGGCTCTTGGCAGACTCCAATTCCTCTCTGGCAGCGACCAGGTTCGCTCGGGCTACGGCCACCTCTGATTCTGCGATCTGAACATCGGCTCGTAGGCGTTCGAGTCGTTGGCGCGAGATCACCTTGGGGAGTGACTCTGCTCGTTCCAATTGGGTCCGCTTGGTCTCGTGCTCTGCTTCGGCTTGAATCACCAGACTCTCGGCGATCTTGAGGGCACTCTGCTGCTCGGCCAACGAACGTTGGGCCTCTACCAGCTGGCTCTGGGCATCGATGGAGCGATTTTGAGACTCCTCGAGGTCGGCGCTACCGAACTCGCCGAGTTGGGCTAGTTGTCGTTGCCGGACAAGGTTTTTCCGGTAGACCTGGAGGTGCGCTTGAGCTTGGCGCAAGGCTGCTTGAGCCTGGGCAAGTTCGGCACTCTCGAGAATGGCCAGCACCTGGCCTTGTCGGATGTCGTCGCCTTCAAAGGCTAGAATCTTGGAGACCTTGCCAGCGGTCAAGGGAGTGACTTTGGCAAAGTGGTTTCCCCCGGTCTCAATGATACCGGTCACTTCGAGTCGCTCTTCGACCTGGCGGAGTTCGGCTGGGGACAGCTTGATCTCGGCGAGTTTCATAGCCTCTTCGCTGACCACCACGTCCCCGGCTTTGCCGGCCTCTCCCATGGAGACGATCAAAGGTGGTGGTGTTGAGTCGGCACCGGGAGTCTCG
>CAZVVF010000494.1:0-4333 GCA_964630575.1 uncultured Burkholderiales bacterium
TTCAAGAGTTCACGCCAAGCGCCAGCGAGTTGGAATCCGGGAAGCAGAAACTGGAAGCGCAAGTGGTCTTCCTCATTGACCAGAATCGCGAAGCGGGCTTCTGGTGAGAGGATGACCAAGGTTCCCTCGGGGTTGTCCTTTAGGTGGGCCGAGATGAGGTGCTTTTCGAAGAACACCTCTCGTATCAAGGGTGAGAGTTCCTCACCCTTGAGAACCTTCCAGTGAGGAAACTCGTGCTTTACGGCTCGCTCCACCAAGGCGGCAACCTGAACCCGTGATCTCCAGTCTGAGCGTCCAGGGAAGGGTTGTCCAGGTAGGTTGCGGGCCAGCCGATAACGAGAGGAGAGGACCACGTCGTGGGCCGATTCGTCTCCTTGTAACCAGAACGGTTGCTGCAATGTTTGACTACTCGTTTTCTGGGTGCAAAAGGCGAAACAGATCGCTCAGGACATCGACGTCCTCGCTGCGTCCCTCTAAGCGGGCTTGCTGGATCGCCTCTTGGTAGGCTGTGGCTCGTGCTTCGGATGCCAAGAGAGATGTGGGTGGAACCTCACCTTGGTGAACAGTGGAACCTTGATAGTCCCAAATGAGAGCGTTGATGAGGTGGGGGAAAGTCAAATAGCAAACGGGGCAACCTACTCGACTAGAATGGGCGATCTCTGTTTCCCCAAGTCCGCATCCTGGGCAACAAGCATAGATCGGAGAGGGTAGACCTCCACCATATCCAAAGGGCACGGGTAACGGGCCGTGCCCCCACCCATCCATCATACTCATACCTAGAGTATAATTCTGTGAAAATCCCTATTGGCCTCTTCTCGACCAACTGAATACGAGGTGGAGCAGAGCCGCCGTTCCCGCCGAGACAAAGATGCTGTAGCCGTACAGAGTCTGGAAAAACTCAGGCACGTTCGCCACACCCACGGTGTGGAGAAATCCAGGTACGCAGGGTGCCGCGCCCATGAAGAAGGCTAAGATCGCCAAGGGTCTCCAGGTTGGGTATTTCCCACCCGCTCGGTAGAGGTCCGAGAGTTCCAGTTGCCTTTGCTGGATGATCCAATATTCCACCAAGAGGATCCCTCCGATGGAGCCCAGCAGGGAGCCGTATCCCCCCAGCCAGGTGAAGATGTAGGCATCAGGACGAGCCAGCAGATACCAAGGGCAGATAAAGATGCCCAGGACCCCGGTGATCATGCCACCGGTCCGAAAGGAGATGTACTTGGGAGCCAAATGGGCAAAATCGTTGGCCGGTGAGACGACGTTGGCGGCCAGGTTGGTGGTCAGCGTGGCGATGGCGAAGGCGCTCATGGAAAGAAAGACGATAAAGGGTCGGCCTTCTCCGATCTTGCCGAGCAGTTCGATGGGGTCCCAGATTGGGGCTCCGAAAATGACCACCGTTGCTGAGGTGACGGCCACACCGATAAAGGCAAAGGCCGTCATCGTAGGCGGGAGTCCCATCGCTTGACCGAGCACTTGGTCGCGTTGGGAGCGAGCAAAACGCGTGAAGTCAGGAATGTTGAGTGAGAGGGTGGCCCAGAAACTGACATTGGCCGTGAGCCCTGGGGCAAAGACCGCCATGAACTCGGGCCAAGTCTTAAGTTCCGAGGGCTGACTGAGCATGGGACCAAACCCGTCGGCTGTGGCGTAGGCCCACCAGAGAAGAGCCATGCCGATAAAGATGAGAAACGGTGCTCCCCACTTCTCGAGGAACTGAATGGAGTCAATCCCGCGCCAGACGATAGCCATGTTGATCACCCAGAAAGCCAAAAAGCAGACAAACTGCCAGGGGTTTTCACCGATGATGGGAAGCGGAGCCGCCTCGGTGACCGAGGGTATCAAGGAGCCCACCATGGTATAGATCGCGGAGCCGCCGATCCAGGTTTGAATCCCGAACCAGCCGCAAGCCACGAGGCCCCGCATCAAGGCTGGGACGTTGGCTCCCACCAGCCCGAAGGCGGTCCGGCAGTAGACCGGAAAGGGGATACCAAATTTGGTCCCAGCGTGGGCGTTGAGGATCATCGGAACGAGCACCAACATGTTGGCCAAGAAAACGGTTCCGATGGCCTGTTTCCAACTCATTCCGCTCTGAACCAGTGAGGAGGCCAGCATATAGGTGGGAACGCACACACTCATGCCCACCCAAAGGGCTGCGATGTGCCACTTGTCCCAGGTTCGCCGACGTAGCGGAGTGGGTGCTATATCCTCGTTGTAAAAGCGTTCTTCGGCGGTTTCAGCGAGGTCTGGTGGACACTCCACCATATCGCTTCGATCATAACTATCCATCAGACAAATTCCCCTTGACCGTGGAATCTGCGAGAGGTCCCGTAGGAACTCCTGGAAAAACATGCGCCTCTAGAAGGAGCGTGTCATCGTGTCGGGGAGCAGCGAAGAGTCCAAACCCGCAGAGACAGGGGAAAAAAAGAGTGAACCACGGAGAGATTGGCCGGGGCTTCATGTCATGAGTTTAGACTTGAGAAGCTTGGCCAGTCTTAGGATAGGCTACGCTGTGCTACTCTTGCTCGACACCCTCGTCCGCTGGACCGATCTGCGGGCGCACTACTCCGACTTTGGAGTCCTGAGCCGATCCGACCTCATCAGTTTAGGTTGGAACCAGAATTGGTTTAGCCTCTACATGGCCTGTGGCAGTGAGCGCTGGCTCAACGTTCTGTTTTTTATGCAGGCCGTTTTTGCGGTGGCCCTACTCGTGGGCTGGCGAACACGGGCCATGACGGTGCTGAGCTGGCTCTTTCTGGTTTCCATTCACTCCCGAAATCCGATGGTGCTCAATGGCGGGGATATCTATCTGAGAGTGATCCTCTTCTGGATGATGTTCCTACCTTGGGGGCATCGCTGGTCCTGGGATGCCAAGAAGCGCAAGGGAGACCACTCGGCTTGGATGCCGGCGATTTCTGAGGGAAAGATCCGTGGTGTCGCGCCATTGGCCCTCACCTTGCAGATCGCTTCGGTGTATTGGTTCGCAGCGATTCCCAAGACAGACCCCAGTTGGACGGTCAACTATTCTGCGACCAGTCTGGCCCTTCGGCTGGACCAGTTTCTGACACCGCTGGGCTATTTCTTTCGAGAGCATCTAGCCGGTCAGTTGGCGCTGTTGACGTTCTTGGTCATTATGTGGGAAATGTTCGGCCCGTTCTTGCTCTTCTTCCCCTTCGATAGGGGCCAGGTCAGGACGTTGGCCATATTCGGGATCATGGTGATGCACGCGGGCTTTGGCTCGCTCATGTCGCTGGGTTTTTTCGCCTGGATTGGGATCGTCTCCCCGATCGTGCTCTTGCCCTCCTGGTTCTGGGATGTTCCCTGCAGACGGCTGGCAAACTGGGCAGATCGACATTGGGGTCAAGCCGACCCCTGTGAAACGATTCGGTGGGTGAGCTATCCTAGAGAACTGCTCTTTTTGGGCCTGGTCCTGTACTGCTTTCTTTGGAATTATAGCAATGAAAATCTCCGGCCCAGGGTGGTGAGGATGCCTGAAGGGCTGGTCTGGATCGGGCAGATGACACGCCTCGATCAGCGTTGGAACATGTTCAGTCCGGGACCGCTCACAGAGGATGGCTGGTATGTGATCGAGGGGCAGTTCCGAGACGGCAGGAGGCTCGACCTTTTCCAAGACGGTGCTCCTGTGACTTGGGAGAAGCCAGAGGACGTCGCCGGCACCTACAAAACTCAGCGCTGGCGAAAATACATGATGAACCTTTGGCTGGCCGACAACGAGCGATACCGGTTACCCTTCGGGCAATATCTCTGCCGTAAATGGAACAGCAAGGGGCGAGGACCCTTTGAGTTAACCAGCTTTGAGATCATCTACATGCTGGAGATGACCAACCTCGATTCGACTGAAGAAGCGGCTGAAAAGCGTGTGATATGGACCCATTGGTGTTTTGACAGGCCCAAAGAAGAGACCAGCGAGGAGACCTCGTCAGGAGCGACTGAACTTCAGGAGTGACCAGAGCACACCGGCAATGCTGACTAGGGTTCCACCAACCATGCCTATCATACTCTTGATCCTCTGGCCGTTCTGGCCTTGGGCCTGCAGGATGGCATCGACGTCGGAACCCGACGGTGAGGCTGAACTGAAGAAGTAGACGGAGACCAACAAAATGGCGAGACCCACCATAGCGATGATGGGACCCGGTGTGAGCAGTATGCTGAGGTACGATCGTTTTTCGCTGAGTTCAAATCCCATGTTGCTAACCTGGCCTCAAGTGTTGGCTAAGCGATCATCGCTTCCTCAGCCGCTTTGCCATTCACCCCTCGCAGGGCGGTCTCGCGGAGGAGAGGGTCTTCCTGCATCATGGGAGGCTCGTTCTTGGCGTCTCGA
>CAZVVF010000495.1:0-4332 GCA_964630575.1 uncultured Burkholderiales bacterium
CTCTGATCCAGGGAATGCACGAGCGTCGACGCCCCTAAAACCGGCCTCCCAAACAACACCTCAGCCACTGATGGCAGCCGATGATCATGAGAGGCCCCGTTCTGAAGGTCGCAGCAGGTGGGCCCCAACAGGCCAGGCACGACCACCACCGCGCGAAGGCCCCTCTACTCTAGACCCTCTGCGCGCACGCCCCCCCATTGGGCTACGCATGCCAGGCAATTGAAGCGCGCTGCTCGCGCTGAACACCTCAGGCCCGGTGAGCCCTCTGGTCCCTGCGGAATTAGCGAAATGAGCGCCCACGAACTCTTGCAATCAGTGTCTCAAACCTCTAAAACGACCCAGCGGGGTCGTTTTGGTCAGCGCTGGCCCTCGCTATCACCAACTTTGACGGGTCGTTGCTGGGTATCGTAAGCCTGTCACCAATGGGACTGCATCGTGCTCAAATCCGAAGTGGATGCGCCCAAGGCAAGATTAGTGCGCAACCTGAAAGTCAATGAAACCGCGTTCGATGTTGACTTGGCTGAGGCGTACCTGAAGCTTTGTGCCGAGCTTGACTTCCCTATTGAGCTTTCCCTCGATCGGTAGTTCGAGGAGACGCGCCCAGGTTCCATGCTTGTTGACACCTGACACAACGGCTGGGAAGACCTCCCCTATTCGCTCAGAGAGCAACGACGCCGCCGCAGACTTCTGGGTTTGTCTTTCCACTTTTTGAGCCAAACCTTCTTGTTTGCTGCAGTGGCTGGCCAATGATGTTAGCTGCTTTTTGTCATAAGGACACGGCTTGTCTTCCAAGGCCGCCTTTAAAAGTCGTTGGGTGATGATGTCAGGATAGCGCCGGTTGGGAGCCGTTGAGTGAGAATACTCACGCACAGCCAGGCCAAAATGACCAATGGGCGGCTCATCGGGCATTTCCACAACGTATTCGCCACGTCCCAACAGCTTTAGAACGCTTAGAGAAAGGTCTGGAAAACGGACCGGGTCTTCGGCGCGCTGGTGCTCTAGGAAAGCTTCTAAAGCCTTTGATTTTGGCGCCTTGGGAAGATTCCAACCATAGTCGCTGGCTAGCTCAACGATGCTCTCCCAATATTTGGGCTTGCGCACGATTCGTTGAAAGGTTGGAAAGTTCTTGGACCTGAGATAACGAGAAGCACAACCGTTGCAACTCACCATAAGATTCTCTATCAGTTCGGTGGCGCGGTCGGCGTGACTGGCCTCAAGGCCTGTCACTCGATTGCCCAGCAAGGTTGCTTTCGCCTCTTGAGACTCGAGCTCCAGGGAGCCGTTTCGGCGCCGCAGCGCCTTGACGTCTTGAGCGACCTTGTCCTGAAGAAGAAGACTCTCTTGGATGTCTGGATGGTTAGCCAAAGCTGCCGGAACAGCGCCTTTGCCCGCAAACCAAGCCCCTACGGAGTCATAGTTGAGCTTGACCTTGTTTTGCACTATGGCTCGGTAGATTTCGAAGTGGTGAACTTCACCATCTCCCTTGAACAGCATTTCCGTCACGACCGCAACTCGGTCCTCGCCTTGGTTTAAGGAGGTTTTGTCCTCGGAGAGCCTGGGGTCGATCATTGGATAGATTTTGAAAGCCGTGTAGACGGTGGTCGTATTCTTAGCTGCTTGCAGATCCAGGGGAGAACCCTTTGGAACTAAGGCATCCACATCGGCGATGGCCACCAGCACTTTTACAGAACCGTCGGGCATTGCCTCGGCAAGCGTGATCTGGTCGAGGTCCTTGGAAGTCACCTCTTCACCTTTTCCATTGTCGATGGAGCACCAAGGTAAGCCTCGCATGTCTTTGGCCCCTGGGAACTCGGTCGAGCTAACGGTTTGGTCTGCTTGCTTTTTGGCTTCAGGAGATTGATCGATGCTGAGGCCGCGCTCTAACATGGCACGGTCGCTTAGTGTTTGAAGGTTTATGGGCATTTGAAGTGTGGTTTCGCAAGACGTGAAGCACTCCTGCAAAGCCAAAGCCCAGGCAGCCTGGGCGGCGGCCCAAGCACCTTTTGAGAGTTCGGATTTGGCTTGGGTCTACTCGGCGCCCGGAGCACTCACGGTGTTGAGCGCTAGGGCTTGCACACCCGTGATCACGCTGACATCGACTAAATCTTGAACAGAGCACCCTCGGCTCACGTCGTTCACCGGCTTGTTGAGGCCCTGGAGGATCGGGCCCACAGCCGCGGCACCGCCAAGGCGTTCTGTAATTTTGTAGGCAATGTTCCCGGAGTCGAGATCGGGAAAGATGAAGACATTGGCTTGGCCGGCGACCTGGCTAGACGGGTACTTTCTGGCAGCCACGGAGGGCAAAATGGCCGCATCGAACTGCATCTCTCCGTCGAGTGCCAGGTCCGGTCGAAGGTTTCTTGCTATTTCCAGCGCCTCGGTCACCTTGTCCACGCGTCGGTGGTCAGCACTTCCCTGAGTAGAGAAGGATAAGAATGCAACCTTTGGCTCTATGTTGAACCCCTTTACAGTATCGGCCGTCGCCAGAGCGATACTCGCAAGAGTCTCGGGGTCCGGATCGATATTCACCGAGCAGTCAGCATAAAAATAGGTTTTGTCTGGCCAACACATGATGAACACGGAGGAGGCACGAGTCACATCCTGTCTCATCTTGATCACTTGGAAGGCCGGAAGAAAAGGTTTGGTTTCGGATCTCAGGCCTGAAACCATACCGTCTGCCAATCCTTCCCGTACCATCAGTGCCCCAAAGAAATGCGGCAAGAGAGCCTTTTGCTTGGCATAACTCTCTGAGATGCCTTTGTGTTGGCGCAACTCGAAAAACACTCTCGCCAAACGCTCAAGTTCGGGGTCCGTTGCGGGGTTGCGAGTTTCGACACCATCCACCGCGAGATCTCCCAACACGATGGGATGGCCCAGGCCCTCTTCTTTCAATTGCTTAGCGGCGGCAACCGCACGCTCATCCAAGCCCTCGGGATAAACGATCCGGAGACCGCGACCTCGAACGGAATTGCGACATTCTTCCATAAAGTTCATAGGACTCCGATTCGGAGTAGAACTCGTGATCCCTAGAGACCTGTTTCATGACAACCAGAATGGAGCAGCGACCTGGGAGCCGCCAGAGTTCTATGAACTCCCCTGCTTTGACGCCCGCAACGAGGCCACAGAACTGCAGCAAGAGACTTCAGTTTCTCATATACACCGTCGTGGAGAGATTGCCCGTCTCGGGCTCCTCGCGACCGTAGCGTTTCTTCTCTGTGCTCACATCAAAGGCCGCAAGCCCCTTTGTTCCCACACTGAATTCAGCGTTGGTCACGTCTTTCATCACAGAGCGCCCATCGCTCAGGTAGCTGTCGATGGAGTCTTCGGGGCCGAAGTCCTCGATGGGACCGGGAGACTCTACCTCTGGGTCGCCCAGGCTCAGAGGAACCTCCCGTCGATAGATCTCTCTGTTGCTCGGTAGGTAGTAATAGATCACGTAGCTCTGCCAACGGGTCCTCCCCTCGAGATCGGTGACGAAGACCCCGTCCTTGATAGCACTCAAGAAAGAAATGGCGTGGTGGTCGGCACTGATACTCACACTGTGCGAGTTCGATTGCTCCAACTCACTCTCAAATCTGCCGGATATCACCTGGAGTCTGCCCAGCATTTCGCTCTGAGCCGATGTCTTGTACCAAGCCCCAGCCACCATTCGGTAGACGAGAAACAAGCTTGCCAGTAGAAGCCCCAGCAAAAAGCAGGCCACGATCAACTCTATCACTGTGGAGCCTGGCTGGCGCGCCTTAGGGTAGAACATAACTTACCAGCCTGACCTGACTCCGCTCCCCCCAGCGCACCACGACCTCAACGGCTACCAGTCGTTCGGTATCCGGGACAGGCTCCGTCGTCACATTAATGGTATAGCTTTGTCCCTGGATCGTCTCGCCCGGATAGGGACTTGGGGGAAAGCCATCCAGCAAAGGGGTGGGCACAGAGCCGAGGAAGCTCCCTGCTGACGGCAACCCGCTAGGATCGGCTCGAACTCTCTCCAGAAACTCGTGACCCAAGCTCGTCGCGGTGGTCAACTCATTTCCACGAGCCATCAAACCCAAGCCGCTGGTGGCGACACCGATCAAACTCAGGATGGCCACAGCCAACAAGCCGAAAGCTAGGATGACCTCCGCCAGCGAAAGTCCACTCGGGTGTCGCTTCACCGCCCTATCCAAGTTACGATGCTGAGGAGCCCACCACCGCCGGAGCCTGTCCCATCGAAGTATTCGCGGTTGTAGGTCAGCGTTGAGCGGCTGGCGAGGAGAATATCCCCTGGTTCCAGAGCAACACCATCTATGGTCTCGCCGGCTAGGCTGCCGTCGCCGTGGGTCATGCGAGCCCCGA
>CAZVVF010000496.1:0-4330 GCA_964630575.1 uncultured Burkholderiales bacterium
CGCTCGACAACGCTGCCAGAAGGTCGTCCTTTCGAAGAGGCTTCAGGCCAAGGCTCCGAGCCTGGTGGGCGAGGGGGAGATCGGCGTGATTCGAGTGGATGGTTCGGAGTCGGGATCGGTGTTCTGCTACATAGATGACCGTTTCGCCGGAGTTCTCCCAAAGGTTCTTCCTCCTCACTGCGCGGCTGCTCTGCAGCACCCTGAGTTGGTTCACAATGAAGATTTTTCCGAGATTCTCTTTCCGCCTAAGCTTCTCGATCAGATTCGCGATCAGTGCAGCTGCGAGATGGCCAAGTTTCTAGGCTCCGACGAGGACATGATTCGAAGCGCCAGCTTTGCCCATTTTCAAGAGGTACCGGTGAAGAAAGATTTGCGAGCGGAGTTGATGATGCTCCCCTTCGTGGATCTGTACGGTGGTGGGAAAACGACACTTCGAAAGCTTCAGGATCAGCACCCAAAGTCGTTGCCCTATGTCACTCGAAAGTTTGAACTGACAGTCCCTGTTCCCAAGCCTGTTCTGCGATACAGTGAAGTGGAGATGAGGGTTCTGGCCAGATTTTGCCAGCCGCGTCGTCGCATACGCAACGTTGAGGACGAGCTTTTAAGGAAGCACAGGAACCAGGCCTACCTGCAGAGTCTACCGACAACAGTGCCGGCCGATCTCGAGCCACGAGAGGTCAAGTCGACGTCGCTGAGGGCCACCATAGCTGTTTCTGGGAGCGAGGAGAGCCTGGTGGTGGGACTGGATGAAAACGGCAAGGCCATGGGCTATGCCGACTGGGCTGGTCTCGCTGTGGTCGCGGTTGTCAAAGGTCTGACGCCCGCCTCTAAAAAGAAGACCTCAAAACCAGCCGTGGGCTATACTGGAAAGAGCAAAAAAGAGTTCGGGGAATTGGTCGACCGAGTCTATTTGGGCTGGTGTCGAGATCTGGACCGGAAAGCACTTTCAGAAGAGCGGCGGCGGATAGCCTTGACAACGCTATGGCACACCATGAGGCTTTTGGGCAGCAACACTCAGATTCCTCAGGCCGAGATGGCGAGTATCCTGTGGGATTTGCCCCTCTTTCAGCGGGTGGATGGGACTTGGGTCAGCGGCACGGCCTTATCGGTCCAGCTTAGCGATTCTGAGGAGCCTCTCGTGTTGGCTCCCACGAGCCTCATGGTTCCTGGTGAAGTCCTACTCGTAGATGAGGGCTCCCTGGAGTTCATCATTCTTCGCTCGGTTTTGGGGAAATCGTCTCTGGTCTGGTACGAGAGGCCTCCTCTGATCGACCCCGAGCAACTCAAGGAGTCTGTTCAGAGGATAACGACATGGGGTCTGGCTCCGTTGCGCAAACTCGACAGAGGATTCGAGAAAATTCGGGACCGCTATCACAAATTTGCCGGTTCCCTTCGCAGCAAACAGAAGAAAGGTGCTCTGTCAGCGGCTCAAAGAGAGCAACGTCTCTTGGACGAACTCCACACGGATCTTGGCCTCTTGCTCGGGCGACGAAGCCTTCAGAAAGCGGATACGTTTTTTTCCAACACGGAATTTGGGAGTTGGATTTTGGGGCCACCTATCTACCGCTCCATGACAACGGAGCAGATTCGCTTCAATCGGCTTCACCCGGCATTTCGTTGGTTGCTCTCAGCAGAAGGTTCATCGCGAAGCCGTCGTATAGCCCGTCTGCTGCTTCTGGTCAATTGGGTCGGCTTGGTCAACGAAGCCAGCATCCCGCTGACAGACGAAGACGAGGACCACTTCCTCTCTCGACTGCTCAAGCGGCTGCTGGCAACTTTCCGCTAAGACTCAGAGGCTGAAGGAGCAGCAGGGGGGTGCTAGCTTTTCTCCCAACGCAAACAAAAACGACCTTGAATAGGTCGTTCTCGATGTGTTTCCTGGCAGGCCCAGGGTGGGCCTAAACTGTGCTTTAGTCCGCGTAGGGCAGCAGTGCTAGGAAACGAGCTCTCTTCACAGCGTTAGAAAGCATGCGTTGATACTTAGCTTTGGTGCCGGTGATGCGACGTGGCAAAATCTTGCCACGGTCGGTAACGAACTTTCGTAGCAAGCCAAGGTCTTTATAGTCGATCGAGGTGATCTTGTTCGCTGAAAAGTAGCAAGATTTTCTTCTGGGCCTTCGACCGCGCTTCTTATAATCCATGAGTCCTCGGGTTCCTTCTCTTTAAACGTGGACATAGTTTTATCGTTTCGAGCGGGAATTGTCAAGAGATTCGGCACCATTCGCCTGCTTCTTGACGAGATTTTTTACCATGGGGGGCTCTCTCGAGGGGGAGAGTCGATCTTGTAGAGTTTCTGTTGAGCCACTCTGGCCCAGTGGCTCTCTGGGTCCAACGCTATGGCGGCTCGCAAAAAGTCGATCGCCGACTCGGAGTTTCCGATTCGCTGAGCGAGGTTGGCAGCGCGGACGTAGGCCTCGCCGTCGATGGTTTGCAAGGCCTTCAGGTCGTGGTAGTAGGACATCGCCTTTTCCTGGGAGCCGTTGGCTTCCGCTAGAGCGGATGCGGCCAAGAGTCGCATCTCTCTCAATCTAGGGGTTGAATTGGGACCCACATCGGTGGCGAACACGGCCTCGGCAGCCCCGGTTTGGCCGCAGCGACACAGGCCACGAACTAAGGCGTACTTGACAGCATCGTCCTTGAATGGATTGACCCCTCTGCATTCCTCCACGAGGTGAAGAAGAATCTGTTCAGACCGTTCTCGGTGCCCTTGCTGGAAATCGATGTTGGCTTCGATCAGCATAAGGCTGAAGCGAGTGATGGAGTCTGCCGCGGTGCGCTCTCGGTTCTGAACAATGAGGTCCCGCGCTTCTTCGAAGCTACCGATCCTAACCAAGACCGAAATGAAAATGGTGAGAGTCTGGATACGACATTTTTCTTCCAGGCCGGTGGCTGGGGTGGTCAGAGGCAATTCGGCGAGGAGTTCGCGCGCTGCAAGGTATCGGCCGCGCTGAGCCAAGCTCAGCGCGTAGCTCCCTGTGGCGAGTTCCGAGAAGCTGACCAGAGCCTGGGGTCGGGATTGGATGTTCTCCCAGGTCTCTTCGACGATGTCCCACTCGCGCAAGTGAAGACCGGTCCGCAGGAGCATGATGTCGCAGAGCGAGCGACCACCAGGTGTGGAGGGAAGAGCGCGCAGTTGTTTGAGGTAGCCCAGGACTTCCCGAAGGTCGCCTCTGGCCTCGGCTCGACGGAGTTTGAAGTGCAGGTTGAGCCTGGCGACTCCAACGCCCGCTAAGCCGACATTGGCGAGCAAGAGTACTGAGAGCAGAATCATGGTTGAGGTCTCTCGAGGTTGTGCATCAGGGTGATGTAGAGTTCGCCGGAGGCGAACTCTACTCTTGCTCGCGCTTCGGTGACCTCATTGGCTAGGCAAAGAGTTTGACTGCGGGAAAAGGTGGCCTCTTGCAGGGGGTATTTGAATCCGCTGAGGCTGAGACCCTCGACTCGGGCGCTGAGCGCCTGAAGGCTGCACCTTTGTCCCACCGCTGTGAGTTCAACGGGCTCTTGGGTTAGGTAAATCTGGGCCCTGGAGGTTACGAGCCTGGCCCAGATCGCCGATTCCAGGCAGAGGGAGAGTGGGGCTAGAAAATTGGCGAGGCAGTGATCGACCTCTCCGCCCAGCGCTCCGATGATGGTCACATGGGTGGCGCCACCGCTGCGAGCTTCGTCCAGGGCGATCTCGAGATCGCTCTTGCTCTTGTCCGGGGGAAAGCGAAGAACCCTAGAGCCTTTGGCTCGGGCCGTTTCCACCTCTTCGGGAGCCAGAGTGTCAAAGTCTCCGACCAGTGTATGGCAAGCCATCTGGAGCTTGTTCAGAAGCCTGAGGCCTCCATCAGCGGCGATGGTTCGGTGAACCTCGCCAAGATGGGAGACCAGGGCCGAGGGCTCATCTTCGACACCGCCGGCAGCAACCAGAAAGTGACGGGCTGCGGGAACGGAGAAAGGATGAGACTCTCGCTGAGTCTCATCCTTTCTGAGGTCATTCTTGACGGGTCTAACTGGAAACAGAGCTTAAGGCTCCAACATGTGCGGATACTGGTAGGCCAGAGGCGTCGCGAAGGACTCCTTGATCGTTCGAGGGGACAACCATCGGAGCAGGTTCAGCAAACTACCAGCCTTGTCGTTGGTGCCCGAGGCACGCGCTCCGCCAAAGGGTTGACGGCCTACGACGGCTCCGGTGGGCTTGTCGTTGATGTAGAAGTTTCCGGCAGCGTAGGACAGTTTGTCAGCGGCTTTGAGGATCGCCTGACGCTGGCGGGCGAAGATGGCTCCGGTCAGCGCATAGGGCGAGGTTTCATCGCACAGCTGCAAGACTTCTTCGAACTCGTTGTCG
>CAZVVF010000497.1:0-4330 GCA_964630575.1 uncultured Burkholderiales bacterium
CGTTGCCGCGGCCTCCGTTGGCTTTCAAGGTATCAGAACCTAAGCCGCCATTTTGAGTGATGGTATCGTTGCCTCGACCACCGGTGCCGATGAGTTCGTCTGAGCCCCAACCGCCGCTCTGCTTAATGGTGTCGCTGCCTCGGCCACCGTTGGCCACTTGAACGTCGCTGCCGAATCCGCCGCTTTGGGTGATGTTGTCTCGACCCTTACCACCGTTGGCCACTTGATTGTCGTTGCCGAATCCGCCGTTTTGGGTGATGGTGTCTCGACCCTTGCCACCGTTGGAGACTTGGCTGTCGTTGCCGAATCCACCGTTTTGAGTGACCGAATCGTTCCCTCGGCCGCCGAAAGAGTACTGGCGATCATCGCCGAATCCGCCGCTCTGCCGGATGGTGTCGCTCCCCTTGCCGCCGTCGCTAATCTGCAAGTCGTTACCCGTACCGCCGTACTGGCTGATGGTGTCGCGCCCTCTTCCACCGTTGGCGGTTTGAATATCGTTTCCACTGCCACCGGTTTGAGTGATGCGGTCGTTTCCTCTTCCGCCGTTGCTGACCTGACGGTCGTTGCCGCTGGCACCAGACTGATAGATAGAGTCGCTGCCGCGCCCGCCGTAAGAGCGCTGAACGTCGCTCCCTTGCCCGCCGAACTGACTGATTCTGTCGCTGCCTCGGCCGCCTCTGCTAACCTGATTGTCATTTCCAGCGCCACCGCTTTGGCGAATGAAGTCGTTTCCGCGATTTCCACGAGCGAACTGAGAGTCTGCGCTGCGTCCACCGTACTGACGGATAAAATCACGCCCGCGAGTACCATGACCGACCTGATGGTCTCGGCCACCGGTTCCAATCTGGGTGGTCGTACCGTGATTGTGTTGATGGTGGTCGTGGTGGTTATGGTTGTGGTGTCCGTGATTGTGGTGATTGTGGTGATTGTGGTTATGACCGTAGTGTCCGCCTTGGTTGCCGCCCCAGTACTGGTTCGGGCAAGGGCAGCAGTTCTGACCACCGTTGTTGAAAGGAGGCATCTGGCATCCGTATTGGGGCATCTGTTGACCATATTGGGGCATCTGCTGCCCTTGGTTCATCCCGCCCATCTGCATCATCTGCATCATCTGCATCATTTGCATCATCATCTGTTGCATCATCTGCATTTGCATCATTGGTGATGAGAAGCCTTGGTTCCCCATCGGGTTGAACATACTGTCGTAACCCTGGTTAGAGAAGTTCGGCCCGCCGTAGCACTGCTGCTGTCCTTGAGACATTCCGTTCGTGTAGCCGAACTTGACGTCCATGATACTGGGCCGATTAAAGATTTGGGAAGGGAAACCGATGTGAGCCATATTGTGTACTAAACCTCCTGCAGATGCCCTCGAAATCCTTGGGCTATGTATGTATTTTATCTCCTAATTGTGAACAAAATGTTACAGGTCCTTTAAAAAAATATTCTGACCATGGCAGGGAGGGCTCCCCCGACACGTGCATATTGAATTGATGAGTTCTCTACCAGAAGCTATTCAAGCCCATCTCCAGGGTCAACTTGGGCTCTCCGAACTGGCCTCTTCCATTCAAGCCTGTCGTCGGGAGATCGCCGATCACAGAAACGATATCGCCACCATTATCAACGACGTTCCGGACTTTCTCGTAGCCGTAGAGCGCGATGCCTGGACGCGATCCTTTAGCAAACTGGACCAGCAACTGGCCAGAGCTGAGGACAAATTCCAAGATCGACGCTTCATCGAATCCTTCGCCGACGAGCTTACAGCCATGCTCGAAGAGCTAAACCTTTGCGCCATGTCCCTGCGCGAAGCGGGCTGGTCGGCCCGTGGCCCATCCTCCCATGCCGGCATCAACGAGCTACTCTTTCTGATCGAGAAGTGGACAGAGGAACCCAGCGAAGAGCGACTGGAACTGATCGACACAAAACTGGATGTGGAATTCGCGCGACTCGAATACCAGTTTGAGGCTTACCAGAACCTGCCGGAATTCTGCGCCCTCGCCATGGAGCAGCTGCTCCCTGAGCTGCAACGACTCTTGCAGGTGGCCACACAGATCGTCGACCTCGATGAAGCGGAACTGGAAGAACTGTTCGCCCAATTCGAAGAGTGGGCGGCAAACTTCTTACCCTATGACCTCGACTACTTGGTGAAGCGCTACTCTGGCGTGCCCACCCCTATCCCCTCGATCAATTTTGCTCTCAACTGCCAGATGCTCTTTCTTGAGGGAGCCATCAACGAGGATATGGTCGATCACGCTATTGGAGGGGCCGTTGAGATCTTACAATCGGCCTCTGAGACGTTTCTAGAAAAGAAGACCCTCAACGATGTGGACACTCACATTTACAACGAGATCCTCAGCAGCCTCTTGAACGGACTTGAAGAGCTACCGGAGGTCGAGAGCCAAGAGGAGCTTCAAGAAGCCGGCAAGATTCTCATCGACCTGACCAACCAGTTCATCCAAAAACAGAGTCTCGGTGAGGCGGAGGCAGGTTCCCGCTTAGACTTCAAGAGTGAAGCTTAGGACCTCAGCGAGGCGAACCGCCCCCGGCTAAAGAGAAAAACACCGCTTCCATAGCGATTCAAAAGCGTGGAAGCCACCCATTCCGTGCACTCCCCCACCGGGCGGCACCGAAGCCGAGCAACAGAACATGTTGGAGCCGAGGTGATAAGGGTCCAGCGCGAGTCTCGGGCGAGCGACCACTTGCTTCAAGGTGTTGGCCCCCCCTAGAATATCTCCACCCACGTAGTTAGGATTGTAGGCCTCAAACTGCCTGGCGCTGTGGGTTCTGCGCTCGAGAACAAGATCGCAAAAGCCGGGGGCGTACCGTTCCATCTGGGCCTCAATGAGGTCCGAGGCATCACCATCCCAGCCGTTCGGCGTATGCAGATAGACCCAGAAGACGTGCTGACCTTGGGGGGCTCGCGTCGCATCGAACAGTGTCGGTTGCGTGGCCAGCATAAAGGGCGAAGCCGAGACCTCTCCCTTCCAAATAGCCCGCTCAGAATGGGAGATTTCGTCCAGAGTTCCGCCGATGTGAACGGTGGCGGCCTTCGCGACCCTCGAATCGAGCCAGGGAACCGGCCCAGAGAGGGCATAGTCAGCCTTAAAAATCCCCGGTCCGAGAGTGTAGCGACTCAAGCTCTGCCTGACTCCGTTGGGCAGAAGCGGACCGACCACAGACTCGATCTGCCTGGCCGAAAGGTCTAGCACAATAGCTCTCGAGCGAGGCAGTTCTCCAACGCTGCCGATCTTTTGACCGAGTTGGATCTCCACTCCAGCCTTGATCAACTTTCGCTCCAGGGCCTCGCTGACGGCGCTGGCCCCGCCTCTGGGGAACGGCCAGCCCACCTTGTGAGCGAGCAGCGCCAGCACACAAGCGACCGCCGAAGAACTGAGCCCCTCCATCGGCAAGAGCGAGTGGGCCGCCAATCCAGCCCACAGGGCCGAACCGCGGCGACCGAAGAGCCGCCCCAACCAAGAGGCCGGAGACACCGCCAGAGGACCGAACCGGGCCAAAGGCAAGAGAGCCTCCAGGCTCGGAACTCTGAGTGCGGGCCCCAGGAGTTGGGATTCGAGACTCTCCCAGTCGGCGACCATGCGATTCATAAGCGGTCTGTAAACCCGCCCCAGAGGTCCGAGCTCAAGAGCCGTTCGCTCCACGCTCCGATACAGCAGGACAGCATCCTCCCCGATGAGGGGGTGGGCCAAAGGGACCTCAGATTCGACCCATTGCAGGCCTTCAGACTCGAGGTCCAAGCTCCTCAAGATAGGGCTGCAGCGACCAAAAGGATGGATGGCCGAACACACATCGTGGCGAAAACCAGGCAGGGTCAACTCTTTGGTCCGTACCCCACCGCCCAGGCTGTCATGCCCTTCTATGAGAGTGACACTCAAGCCGCGCTCAGCTCCGAGAAGAGCGCAAACCATCCCGTTAACGCCGCCGCCCACGACTGTTAGATCATAGGAAGAACGGCTCACCGGTAGCCTAGTGAGGCTCTCTGTCGATACCGCTCTCTTCCCGAACAGTGCGTTCGAGCAGAGCTTTCATGACGTAGCGATGGGAGATCAGAAACTGTA
The DNA here is from genome assembly GCA_964630575.1 of uncultured Burkholderiales bacterium. Taxonomy (GTDB): domain Bacteria; phylum Vulcanimicrobiota; class Xenobia; order Xenobiales; family JADMJV01; genus JAEXNA01. Next base: position 4,071 of record CAZVVF010000497.1, read on the forward strand.
CATAAGTATCCATCGCTTCCAAGAAGAAATCGAGGGTCACCGGTGATTCGGGCTTGAGCCCCATGCCTTCGGCTTTACCTCGCAGCCCCTCGACCCTCTTGAGGTCGGGGCGCATCCTTTTTACAGCATTGGCGATGGCCTGGTCCTCAAAGAAACCCTCAGCCTTCATCCATTCAAACGAGTCCATTTCAGACATCTTTTCCGCCTCCATGGCCGCGGCTTCTTGAGTTTGTCACCCCTCCCTGCAGGGCAAAGACGAC
>CAZVVF010000498.1:0-4323 GCA_964630575.1 uncultured Burkholderiales bacterium
TCAACGCAGCCAAAAACTACTGCAACGACGGTGACAGTGTCTTTCGGATGTTCCTCGACACCCTGAAAGGTGGGGATTTTCGCTCCCGCGAGGCCAATGTCTACCGCCTAGCTCAGCTCAGCCAGGCTGTCATCGATCACAGCGTGGCCCAAGGCGTCCCCTACGCTCGCGAGTATGGCGGCTCGCTGGCCAATCGCTCCTTTGGAGGAGTCCAGGTCTCCCGCACCTTCTACGCCAGAGGTCAGACCGGCCAACAACTCCTCACGGCAGCCCACGGGTCTCTGCTCAGACAAGTCGCTCTGGGACAGGTCGAACTCTTGTGTCGAACCGAGATGCTCGATTTGATCGTTCACCAGGGTCGCGCTTGCGGGGTCGTGTCTCGTCACCTCATCAGCGGAGCTCTCGAATCGCACCTAGCCGATGTGGTGGCCATCGCGAGCGGGGGATACAGCTCCATCTACTACCTTTCCAGCAACGCGATCGGCTCCAACGCAACCGCGATTTGGCGCTGCCACCGGCGTGGGGCCCTGATGGCCAACCCCAGTCTCATTCAGTTTCACCCGACCTGCCTACCGGAATCAGGACCCACCCAGTGCAAGCTCACCCTTATGAGTGAAGGGCTGCGAAACGATGGCAGAATTTGGGTCCCGAAAAACAAGAACGACGACCGGCCACCGAGCGAGATCCCCGAACACGAGCGAGACTACTACCTAGAGCGCCTACACCCAAACTTCGGGAACCTCGTCCCCCGCGACATCGCCTCTAGAGAGGCCCTCGCCATCTGCCAGGCAGGCTTCGGAGTTGGACCCACCAAGCGCGCCGTCTATCTCGACTTCAAAGAGCGTCCCAGAGAGCTCTTAAAGAACCGATACGGCAATCTCTTCGATATGTATGAAGAGATAACCGGGGAAGACCCCTACTCCGTACCGATGCGAATCTTCCCGGCGGCCCACTTCTCCATGGGGGGCTTGTGGGTGGACTACCATCTCCGAACCAATCTGCCCGGCTTATTCGCCCTTGGGGAAGCCAACTATGCCGATCACGGAGCAAATCGCCTGGGAGCCAATTCTCTTTTGCAAACCCTGGTGGATGGACTCTTTGTCGCTCCCTTGACCATAGCCGACGAACTGGCCCACCAGGAGCCCTTGAAAGTGCCGGAGTCTGTCGAGCGCGACGCGCGAAGCCAAGCCGAGCGAGAGACCCTCGCCTTCATCAACAGCGACGGAACGAGAACGCCACGCGATTTTCATCGAGAGCTAGGCTCCGTTCTCAGGGATCTCGTTGGGACAAAGAGAGACGGCCGAGGACTCGCCGAAGCCAGCCAGACAATTCGTCAGTTGCGCTCAGAGTTCGAAAGCTGTGTCAAGGTTGTCGGTGACAGCAAAACGCTCAACCAGCAACTGGAGAAGGCCGGTCGAACCCGCGACTTTCTCGAACTCGCAGAGCTCATGGCCAAAGACGCCCTCTATCGAGAGGAGTGTTGCGGCTCCCACTTCCGCTCCGACCTACCCGCTGCCAGAGACGACCAAAAGTTCGCACACGTAGCCGCCTGGGAATGGACCGGCGACCCAGCCGAGGCGAAGCTCCATCGGGAGGAACTTCGCTTCGAAACCGTCCAACCTAGCGAGAGGGTCTACTAGAGAACAGGTCCGGCTCTATCAGGCCGCGTTCGCCTGACTCTCTTTGAGGGCCAGAGCTTTCTGCAGAGCCTCCTGGGGATCGACCACTCCGAAACCTTGGCTGTTCGCATCAGGACCATCGGGGAGAAGGTCTGCGGTCGTTGTGAAAATGTCCTTCACCTGCGCGGGTGTGAGATCGGGGTTGGCCGACATCACCGAAGCCACAATACCGGCCATGATCGGAGTCGCCATGGAGGTTCCGCTAATGGTGATATAACTCTGCCCCAAGTGAGGAACAGGCGCTGCGTCGAGGGCTGAACCCAGTGCGTTGGTCGCTGTGATGGCCATCCCCGGAGCGAGGATATCAGGCTTTGTCAGACCATCGTGAGTGGTGGGTCCGCGGCTGGAGAAAAAGGCCACCTCGTCGTCCGAGCGGTCGGCCGTTCCGCGATCATTGAGAGCTCCCACAGTGAAGGCGTTGGGGTGGTTTCCGGGGGTTCCGATCGTAGAAGGCTTCGGTCCAGAGTTTCCACCGGCGACCATCGGCACGATTCCCGCCTCGAAGGCCTTGCCCACGGACTGAGCGACCGGGTCGTCCAAGTAAGAAGCGAATCCAGGTCCGCCGAGCGACATGTTGATGATATCGATGCTGTGCTCTTCTTTGTGGTCAACCGCCCACTGCACACCCTTGATGATGTCCGAGAGGCGTCCGGAACCGTGCTTGTCCAGAACCTTGATACCGACCAGATTCGCCTCTGGTGCAGGTCCCATGAATCGGCCGTTGGACATGGTGCCATCACCTTCGGCGCAGCCGGCTACGTGCGTCCCGTGCCCCTGATCATCGTAGTGCTCTGTTTTACCGGCGACCCAGTCCTTAAATCCCACAATTCGGTCGTTGTAGTCGGGGTGAGGAGCGATGCCGGTATCGATGACAGCGATGGTGATTCCCTGTCCCTTGTAGCCCTGCTCCCAGAGACTTTCAATCCCCAGCGTTCGAATAGAGTTGTCCAGAAGTGGCGAAGGCCCGCTTCGCTCTTGGAGCGCTTCCTTCATCTCTTCAGGGCGGCTCAGTTCCACCGGGTCCGAGACACTGACCTTCTCGTCAAATGTGATGCTCACACCCTGGGGCAAGTTCTTGGTCAACCTGTCGAAGGCTTCCGGCGTGACATCGGCAGCGAAGGCGTCGATGAGGTGAAGGTTCTCGATGTTGGTGGCCCCGGTCAGCGTGATGAAATCACTGGCTGCAGACACTTCATCGCCGTTGTTCGCCGATATGACGAGAGGGATCAACCCGTTCTCATCCTTGACTTGCTCCGAGAGTGCCTTGAGGTCGGCGCCCGGGTGAGCCTGACGGAGGGTTTGTGATACTTTGAATGTGTTCGTGTTAATCATTGTCCGTGTTCCTTCAATTCTTTCCGTTAGGCCTTGGCTTGCGACATATCCATCGCACCACCACCGGCAGCACCGACCAACCAGCGAGCCACTGGAGACATGTAGTACTCCGTCTGCTCCCCACTGTTGAGCTGCAATAAGCGCTCATCGTTGGTCATATTGAGAACCGCCTCTTTGGCCGCGACTGCCGTCTTGCGAGAAGCCACCACTCCGTAAGCTGTTTTTAAGAAGGGGGCACCGACAGCCAAGATACCGGCCGGCTGCTTGAACTTGGAGAGCGCCTCACTGCCGATCCCCATCATTTCGCTGATGTGAATTCCGGAAGCGGCGGTGACTGCCAACCCAGAGACGGTATCGATGGAGCCATCGAAGATCGCTTGTCCCTTGTTGGCCAGCTTATCGTTCTTAGCGGCGCTCACGATCTGGCCTAGACCCAAGGCTGAGCGTCGAAGGCCACCAACCGGTGCCAAGGGTACGGTGACCGAGGCCGGAATCCCAAAGTAGCCGCCCGGTTCATTTCCTCGAGCGTAGGACCAACCGTGGAGGGAGCCGATATTGCTGGCAATACCGAGGGCGAACTTACCCGCCTTCTTCAGGATACCGAGGGTTTTGTGAGTCTTGACGATGCCGCCGTTTCCGAGTCCCAGCGAGCGCAGCTTGCTGTTGAACTTACCCTCTTCGGAGATACCCTTGAGAACGTTGATGATCTCGCTATCCTGCGCGACCGAGGTGTCGGCGTAGCCGTGGAAGGGGTCGAAGGCCCGAGGAGTTTTCCAAGTGCTGTGCAGGTCGTAGCCGGCATCCAGCGGGAGGTACGCGGTCAGCCCGGTGCTGTTGGCCTTAAAAGCCCCGTGAGCGCTTTGGTCGAGAACCGCTTCTGCCGTGGCCTTGAGAAGAGCATCGGCCGCCTTTTGAACGTCTTCGCCCAGGCGAGCATCCTTCTTGAGATTGGCGGCAAAGTGTCCCACGTCTCGGAAGTCTCCATAGAAGCCGTTCGTGTCGTTGTTCTCGGCGTAGCTCTGAGTCTCAGCGATGGCTTGCCTGAGGGCTTCTTTGGCCCCGGGCTGGTCCTTCAGCGCGGCTGCGAGCTTCTCGGAGAGGGCGCCGTAAGCATCCTTCACTCCACCGACCTTCTTCAAGTCGATAGCCGAGAGAGTCGGATTCACCAATTCAGCCATAGGACCAGGGTTGGCACGGGTCTCAAAGACGAACCAATCTGCGAGCTGCTCAGGTGTGACCTCACCCTTTTCTGCGAGTTCAAACTTGAGGTCCTTCATAACCATATCGAGTTGGATGGAACCCAGGTTCAAGG
>CAZVVF010000499.1:0-4323 GCA_964630575.1 uncultured Burkholderiales bacterium
CTGCTGATTCTCACGGCGCTCTTACCCCTGTTGGGTGGTAGTTTCAGTTGGGTTCAACTTCTCTACCCGTTGGTGTTCTTGTTGCAAGTGGTCCTGATGTCGGGTCTGGCGGCCGCCTTTTCGGCGCTGACTGGCTTCTTTTACGATCTCCCGAAGCTTCTCGCTTTGGTCATCCGTTTCGTCTTCTGGTTCACACCGATCATCTACACCCCCAAGATGGTTCCGGAGCAGTTTAGGGACTTCTTTCTCTACGCCAATCCCATGGCTCTTTTTCTCAACATCTACCGTGAATTGCTCTGCTCCAACCAGCTCCCGGACGTCTCCGTCGCATGCGCGGCCGTCGCTTGGTCGTTCGTGTTGTGCTTCTTCGGTTGGGCTGTTTTCTTCAAGCTCGAGAGATATCTTCCGGAGGAGTTCTGATTTGATCGAGATCACGAAACTGAGTAAGAAGTATCGCGTCAGCACTGACGGATCGAAGAGTTTGTCCGAGTTTTTTGCTAAGAGTTTTCGACCTAAAAAAGAGGACGATGTCTGGGCCCTCACGGACATCAACATCCGTGTTAAAGAAGGGGAGCGGGTGGCCATACTCGGGCACAACGGCGCAGGCAAGTCGACCCTAATGGGCTTGATCGCGGGGACTCTGGTCCCCACCAGTGGTGAGGTCGAGGTCAAAGGCTCAGTCGTTCCGTTGTTCGGTTTTTCCGCGGGTTTTGATGACCGCTTGTCTGGGGCGGACAATCTCTATCTGCGCGCGGCCCTATTCGGGTTGGGGAGGGAAGAGACGACCGCACTGCTCCCTGAGATTGCAGCTTTCGCAGAGCTAGAGGAGTATCTTCATCGTCCTGTTCTGAGTTATTCCACCGGTATGAAAGCGCGGTTGGGCTTTGCCCTTTCGATCCAGTTGAAGGCCGATGTCTATCTTCTCGACGAAGCCCTTGGTGCTGGAGATGCTCAGTTCCGTAGCAAGGCTTGGAAGGCTCTTGGAGAACGGATGAAGAGTCACGGCACCTGGATCATTGTGACTCACAACCCGACTTCGATCGAGCCCTTTTGCCATCGGGGTTATCTGCTAAACAAGGGGAGGATTGCGGCTGAAGGACCGTTTCAAGAGATCGCCGCTCTCTATCAAAAGGGATGAAAAAAATCGTCACAATTCTGCTCCCAACGCGGGCCTTCTCGTCGCCCTATCTGCCCCTTGCCTACCGATCCGTGCTACGGCAATCTTCGCCCCACTGGAGTCTCGTTGTTATTTGTGAAAAGAGTGAGCTTCGAGAGGACTTCTTTGCTCAAATGGGCTGCGAAGACGACTCGAGGGTTCGTTGCTGTAAAAATCGTTCGACAGGGGTGACCTCGGCTCTGAACCAAGGTATGGAGATGGCTGAGACTCCTTTTGTCTGTGTTCTGCACGACGATGATGAGTTGGCAGTCGAGGCCGTTGAGACTCTCTCTAGACATATCGGGGCCAATCCTGGGTTCGACTACTTCCATTCAGCACGCCGCTGTATCGATGAACAGGGCCGGTTTTTGACTCCAGTAAAGAGACCCAAGACGTCCTTTCTTGTTGAAGACTTCGTCTCCGGTGGTCAGGTCAAGCACCTCCACTGCTGGCGGGTCTCCAAGGCCAATGAGATCGGAGGGATGGATGAGACGTTCGCTCTGCACGGAGCCGATGACTACGACTTTCCCTGGTCGATGGCCGAGCACGGTGCTACTTTTTTTCCCGTTCCAGAATGTCTCTACTACTACCGGGACCACCGGGCGGCTCCCCGGCTCACAACCCACATACCACTGTCTAAGCAAGTGGAAGAACTGAGACGCATCTTCTTAAAGCACGGAGTCTCCGATTCGGAAATCGAGCAGCAGATCAAGAGACGGCGGGCCGGATACCTCCAGCAGGCGCTTTTCTCTGACCCCGAGGAGAAAGAGCGGAAGGAGAATGACCCCGCGTTCGACTCTCAACTCGGCTGGCGAGACCAGAATCCCGGCTAGCCTGCCGAGAGATGGCGGTCGAATTTCTTCTCCAAATAGGTCTGCCAACGGATTAGGAAATTCGAGTCGACGGTGGCTCCGAGGTTGTGAGCGCACTCTTTAACAAGCCCGATCCAGTCGGACCACTCCTCACTCGCTATTCTCGCTCTCACTGAGCGCGTGAGGGCCCCATCGGAATCGAGTTCAGTCCAGCGACGCAGTCCCGCGCTGTTTGACCTTTGAGTGAGTCCATCGCTTTGGCGCTCCTCGGAGACTCCAAGGAGCATGGCAGCGATCAAGGGCGGAACGAGAGGGTCGTCGACTTTTGCTCTCAGCCGAAAGAGTCTATCCGTCAGATTCTTGAGTTGGTTTCTGGCTTTGGACTTAAATCCGGCCAAACGGAATCTCTCAAAATTGTAGATGGGATCGGAGAGGTCGGTACGATGAGTTCCCAGGCTCTTTTCCAAGACGACTTTGCGCCATCCCAACTCTTCGAACTTCTTGACCTGAAGCGTTTCGCAGTGCGAGATGTTCTGGAGAGGAATACGTCGACACAGCTCCGTGCGAAAGAGATTGACGCCCTGAATCTCACCCAGGAGAGGGTCTCTCAACAGCCCTTTCACAACCCCAACATCGTCCTCGACTCCACGGAACAGTTCTTCTAGACACTCTGGGTCGAGTTGCATGTCCGAGTCGCACTGAAGAAAATAGGTCGTGGAGATGCGTTCCACTCCCGTGTTGAAAGCCCGGAAAAAAGGAGACACACCAGCCATCTCGACCACCTCTCGCGGTGGTAGCGTTTGGGCTTCCAGCGATTCTCTGGCCCGAAAGGTGAACGGTTCATTGAGCGTTAGAAGCAGCGCACTGATGGAATCGGACTCAAGCGTCAAGCCAAGGCCGGTTCCTTTTGCGAGATCGCACCCCTGAAAAGTTGGATATACTTTTCAGCCTCGGTCAGGGTGGCGTGATTCTTTTGAAGATTGTCTTTGGCTGCAGCGACCACTCGAGCGGCCAACTCTGGATTGTCTTTTACGAATAAGATCAGGTCAGCCAATTCTTCGACTTTGTACCGCTTACAGATAAACCCGGTCTTCTCGTGCGCTACGACATCCTTAAAGACGTCGGTTCCGATCACAGGAACCCCCATGGACATCGCTTCTAGGATGACATTGGGTAGACCGTCTTCGATAGAGGGTTTAACCAACACGTCCATCGCGCAATATTGAGCGTAGACAAAGTTGCGCTCGGAGGCCATCCCCGCGAATCGTACGTTGGTCTTGGAGAGGCCGCCGTCGAAGAGGTGAGGCGCTAGTTTTTGTTCCGCGTGAGTTCGCGCACCGCCCACAATGAGAAGCTTCACGCTCTTGTCGCGTTCCACCACGGATTGGAAGGCTTCGCCTAGGAATCGGCAACCTTTCTTCTCTCTAAACGTCCCACAGAATCCGATCACAAAATCATCTGGTGCTAGTCCATGCATTTCCCGGACCGATCGGCGGTGTCGCTCTCGGTTGTTATAGATCTCAGAGGGAGGTTGTGGGCAACTGTTGAGGATAAGATGAAAGTTGTCCCGCTTTCCAAAAACGGTTTCCGTCAACTCTTTAAGATAGCTGCACACGAAGACCGTGGCGGAGCTTCTCTTAAGCGTATGCTCGATGTAGTGCAGGCCCTTGGGAGTGAACATGACGCCGCCCACATCGGTGCCTCGGGCGTTGGCGATATGGGGGATCCCCAGGCCGCTGGCGATGCAACTTCCCATGAAGCTGTGTTCGCCTACCGTGAACGTCATGAAGAGATCTAAGTTTTTGGCTTCGAGATATTCGATGGCGGTTTCAATGAAGACTCGACGAAGCTGTCCTTTGAGGTCCTCCCTTATTGAAGCCCCCTTAGCTGCCATCCCACCGATACTCATGATCGGAAGACCGAGCTGGCTGGATTCCAGTTCCACGACTCGGGGGAGAAGCTCACCGCCTCCCTCGTGTAGGGCTGAAATCAAGACGACCTCGTGCCCAAGTTCTTGAAGTGATTTGCAAATTCGGATAACGGAGGTTCCAACGCCCCCTACCTTAGGGGGAAGCTCCGGAGTTAGGACACCAATTCGCATAATTACCTCTTTCTTTTTCTTACAGGCGCTGGAGCGCTGGTCGCACGGATTCGAATCAGCAGTGACGTGCTCCTGTGTTCTGTCGGTGTATCCAAACTTTACGGTCGCCGCGCATGACCAGGTGCCGACCGGCAACGCTGCTTCTTATAGGAACTGCCATCGGGGTCCAGCGGCGAGCAAAACCTCCCCATCCTAGGGAAACTCCGTGCAGTAGACGGCGTGGTTATCGAGTCTTAGGGTTCAAAAGATTAGCT
>CAZVVF010000500.1:0-4323 GCA_964630575.1 uncultured Burkholderiales bacterium
GCTAATAGAAGCCATGCTACAGGCCAGGGGGCTTTCCGAAGGCCACCTGAGCCTTGATTCCCTCAGGCACCATCTCGCAGGTATCGGGCGCCTCCTTGCTGGTCAAAGCCCGGTCGAGGATATCACCGGGAACCAGAAGAGCACCGTTTGTGCATCGCGGATTGCACTCGATGAGGCAAAGACCAGTTGGAGTCTGGAGAAAGTCGAAGGATATGTGACCATGAAAATTCAGATGCTCGACAACAGTCGAGATCATCTCGAAGGCCTCTGGTCGATCCACAGAGAGAAACTCAATCCCGTAAGCCCCCTCCACCTCGACCGGTGTCTCATAGCAGCAGTGGGCTGCCATCTTACCGTGCCGCGCTACACTGTAGGAGCACAGGTCCTCGCCGATGACGTATTCTTGAACCACCCACGGATTCGTCTCGGTGGGATCGCATTCATCGATCTTCATCACACCATCGCGCGGACCCATATTGGCCAGTATCTTGTAGCCGCCGCGACTGAAACTGGGTCGGGCGTTGTAAAACTCGAACTGCCCAACCGCCTCCTTGAGTTCGCTGAGGCTGGTAGCGACCTGGGTTTTGGGAACCCGCAACCCTATCTCTTCGCACATTTTTTGGAACAAGACCTTGTGATGAAGCGTGTGCAGGGCCTCAAAGGGGCTGACCAAAACCTCGGTGAGTTCCTCTAATTCGGCTCGATGATTGCTGATGTAAAAGACCTCCTCCATGCATGGAATCAGAAGTTCGATGGAGTGCTTCTCGATGATGCCCTTGAGGTCATCGATGAACTGGCGCGTCTGGTGACGGGGCGAAGCCGTCACATAGTGCTCTGCGTTAAACCGCGAACGGTTGCCAGGTGCGTCGTCGAAGGTGTCGCAGGCGTAGACCTCGTGGCCAGCTTTTGCCAACTTGCGAATAGCGGCCAAGGTGAATGGCATGCGGGAGGTGGTTAACAGAGTTCTCATTGTTGGCTTTTTGATGCCCGAGGAATGTTTCCTCTGCCCATGGCCCCTAGCAAGGGGTCCCGACAAACTTAGGAGAAGATGTACAGAATGAACCTGAGTGACGCAGTCCGACGACGATTAAAATGTTCGACAGCCGCTCTTGGGAACGTCATCGCCCATGGGCTGGACCTTCGGATCCCTACCATCAACCCCGAGATCAGTCAGGAGCAGCGCGAGCGCATCATGGCATCGCTCCAACCGGGGGATGTGATCCTAACCTCTGACACCTCCTATCTGCTCTGGGAAACGATCGAATACGCCGCGGCTCGCTCGCACTACACCCACTGTTGCCTCTATGAAGGAAACGGCCGGATCCTCGAAGCCACCGTGGACTCCGGTGTCGACGGCGTGATGCGCTCCTACTTAGACCAAGCTTTGACAGGCCCTATGAAGGTCGCTGCCATTCGCCCCGCCTACAAAACTCCAGAAGATGTAGAGGCCGCCTTGGATTTTTGTCGGGCCAACTTGGGCAAACCCTACGACGGCCTCTTCGATATGAAAAATGCCGACGGGTCGAGCTACTACTGCTCCTCGCTCCTGTACCAAGCGTTCCAGGCCATGCCCAACCCGATCGAGGTCGAACAGAAAAAAGTGCTTGGGCGTTGGCTGGTCGTTCCTGATGCGTTTCTCTCGCTCGAAGCCCAAACCATCGTCTACCGTGATAAATTCACCATTTGGGAGAGCTTCAAGGGGAGTTCTCCCACGGCCATTGGTGGCGCGGCGGCCACGGTTGGGTTCCATGTCATGCTAGCCCCCCTGGCGCCACTAGCACCGCTGGCCGGCTTCTATCTCGCGATCTCGTCGGGCATCCGCCTGCAAACGGGCCACTTTGGCCTGACAGCCGGACCGGCCACCGTAGGACGGGCCGAACGCGTCATCGAGTAAGGAGTCCTAAGGCACCCGTCGATGCACCGTGAGACGATAGCTCGGATCAGGTCTCAGGGTGATCATAGGCTGCGGAGTGGGGGGCACATCGGATTTGGCCTCAAAACGCACCTTCTGCAAAAAGCGTACCAACACGAGTGAAGCCTCCATGGTCGCGAGGGATTTGCCCAGACAGATCCGATGTCCACCACCAAAAGGGACAAACCCCATCTTGGGAATGCTGCCTAGTCGCGGCGGCAAAAAGCGCTCGGGGTCAAAGCTTTGATGATCGGGATAGATGGACTCGTTGTGGTGCATCGCGTAGGGCGAAAACAGCAGCATGGTGTCGGTTGGAACCTCACAGTCTCCAAGCTTTATCGGCTCCATGTTCTGTCTGTCTAGAATATAGAAAGGCGGATACTTGCGGAGGCTCTCGCAGAAGATCGCTCCGATGTAGGGCAGATTCTTGAGGTCGGCGGGAGTGGGCGTACGCCCCTCGAGCACACTGTCGACCTGCTCTACGGCCTTTTGGTAAATGGCAGGGTTGCAGGCCATTTCGGCCCAGGCAAAGGACAGGGCATTGGCCGTGGTCTCATGGCCTGCCACCAGCATGGTCACCACCTCGTCGCGGATCTGTTCGTCGGTCATCTCCAGGCCTTCGCCACCCTCGGCCTGCACTCTCAACAGGCGGTTGATAACATCATCGGTGGTATTCTCGCCGCTGCGATGCTCCTCGATAACCCGATAGATCAATTCGTCGAGATCGGCCACGGCCTGTTTGTAAGCCAAATGTGAGGGAGTCGGAAAGCTCAACGGCAAAGGGACGAGTTCCCCCATGTAGTCGCGCATCCGCTCAAAGGCGACGGTGAAGGTTTTCCAAAGGTGCTCGGACTCGGCGAGGAGATCGACCCCCAGGGCGATCCGCCCGATCATACGCACAGTGAGTTGCACCATACTCTTGCCGATGGCGATCTCCTGACCATCCTGCCACTCCTCCAGCTGGTCGTCCACACAGGAGATGATGAGGTCTCCGTATTGAGTCACCGCCCTCGGCGTGAAGTCAGCGGCCAGGAGTTTGCGGTCTTGTTTGTGATACTTTTCCTCGATATTGAACAGACCGTGTCCAGCCAACGGGCGGGAGGCATCGAGGGAGTCGTCGCTCTTGTTGAGCTTGTGCCCATGCTCAACGAGCAATTGATGGAGAAGTTCGGGGCTATTCACGAGTACCAGTTGCTCGCCCATGATCTTGAAGGTAGCCAGGTCTCCAACCTCAGCCACATGCAGGACCAAGCCGAGAAAATCTCGGCGATATTCCATTATGCTTCCAATGAAGGGCAGACTCTTGAGACGAGGCAATTGGTCAACGGTTGTCATGAGACCGGCCTTTCGACAGGTCACGGTCCCAAATCCTGGCATTGAGGCGCCCTCGGACGACCCCAAAGCCGGCGGCTCGCGCGAAAATCCCAAAAACCCAAACGGCGCCACGATGCAGCGCCCCGACAAAACTCTGCCCTGCGAGGAGAAGAGAACAAGGTGGGGAACTCCGACTGGTGCACTCTGTTCTGCAACGCCTCTTGCTCTGTCTGGTCGCTGTGACCGCTCTCGGCTGCCACCACGAGTCGAGCAGCGAACCCTCCACCAGCAAACCGCCCACAGGTGTGAGCACTCCAGAGAAGCGACTCACTGTCAGTTACAGTGAGGGTCGTCGATATTCCCTCCATAGAACTTTAGCCCTGGTAGCCACCGTCGTTGCCGACAAATCACTCGCGGTACCAAGCCGTGCCACAGGAGAGATCGTGCGAGTGCTCGTGGTCGAGGGGGACCGGGTGCAAGCGGGACAGGTTCTGGCCACTGTCGACACCTCCGACGCGCAACTTGCCGTCAAACAAGCTCAGGCCGAGTTGGCCTCTCAACTGGCAGTCCTCGGACTCCGCTCGCCCCAGGACCGCCTGAGAAGCAAAGACCAAGTACCGAGTGTGATCAAGGCCAAGGCCATGATGGACAACGCTGACCAGGTGTATGAGCGCTACCGTGGACTGCACAAGGAGCACCTGGTCTCGGACGTGGAACTCTCCAACCAACGGGCGGCCTACATAGCGGCGAAGGCCGACTACGAAGCGGCCATCGAGAGCGTCAACCAGAGCATGGCCGCCGTGGAGGCTGCCAAACTCGCCGTGGAGATCGCGCAAAAGAAGGTCACCGAGGCGGTCATCAAAGCCCCGCTTGCCGGAATCGTAAACTCCGTCACGACCGCCACCGGCGCTTACGTATCTTCTGGATCAGACAGTGGTATCACGCTCTTGAAAGTCCGGCCCCTGTTCCTTTCTGTGGAGATACCTCAGGAGCAACTCTCGGAGTTTGCCCTGGGGGAAGTCCTCAGCTTCACCATCCCAGGATTTCCCGATCGCCGACTGGGAGCGAGGGTCACTGAAATGGGGGCCGCCCTCAGC
>CAZVVF010000501.1:0-4316 GCA_964630575.1 uncultured Burkholderiales bacterium
GCGATTCGATTTTCCCTTGACCCCGTCGGGGAGAGCGAGAACTCTGTCGCTAGGACTCGTCGGTGTTGACAATGTGCTGAACAAGGGAGATTTGACCACCCTGAGTGTCGAGGTGCCGGCAGCTAAGGTCGCGCTGGAAGACTCTGGCGACTCCGTGGCGATGTCGGACTTTGAGCCGAGTGAGCATTGGACGCAAGTCCCCGCAGAGGGTAGAGGTTTGGTCTATACGGAATCTCCCGACGGTGAGTATCCAGCGGACCGCGATGCGATCCTTGTGTCGAAGCCCTTCTCTTTGAAAGGGTTCAGGAACCCTGTTCTACACTTTGATGCGAAAGTCGATGTTGAGAAGAAGCACGATAGCTTCAGTGTTGAGATCGAAAAGGACGGCTGGTTCGGCAAGAAGTGGCAGCGAGTGGCAAGCTTTGATGGATTGTCAGACTGGCGGACACAAAAGCTTGATCTGAGCGACTACTCGGGAAAGGACGAGGTGAAGATTCGCTTTCGTCTCGAGAGTGATAGGGACCGCAACAGAGATGGTGTCTACCTCGACAATATTGTCATAGCCGAAGCCGCCCGCCCCACAGCGAGCCGTCCATAGATTCTCCCCTGGAGAGGTCTTGAGGGCCTACTCTTTACGAGCGAGACTCTCGCAATGGAGTTCCTGTTCACCGTCTCAGACCTCAACAGATCTTGAACCATGAACGTTGGTTCACACTGATTTAATATTTAATACCCTCTGACGTTCTATATTTGTAGCAGAAGACAAGCCCGCTGAGGCTGTTCAATATTCCAGGGAGATTACTCATAATGATATCAAATATTAACAGAAACACTGCACTCTACAGTGCACAGAAGGCCGACTCGGCAAAATCAGCTGCTCCAGCTCAAGAAGCCAAAGCCCAAGCGGCACCAATGCCATCTGATGCTGTTCAGCTGTCCGCTCCGCAAGATAACTTTAATCTACAATCGCTGATGGCCGAAACTGCCAAAGAAGCGGCATCGCTGGAGCAGAAGCTCCCTGAGCACGTTCAGAACGAAGTCATCGTCAAGCTCAAGCCCGAGTTCGCTTTTAGCGAAGCCAAAGGCGAGAATACGCCAGCTGGTGGATTCGCCGAGCAGTACGGAGCCAAAATCGTTCAGAAGTTTGATATTCCGGAGAACATGTTCAAGTCTTTCAACGGCGAAATGGTCCGTGTGAAACTTCCCGCCGGCATGAGCACGGCTCAAGCGATGGTAATGATGGCCAAAGACGACCGCGTCGAGTACGCCGTTCAGAACGATGTCATCAAACTCGACACCGACATGAGTGGCGCTGCTGAAACCTCTGCTGCCGAGACACCAGACAATCTCAACAGCCAGCTCTGGGGTATCAACAACGAAGGTCAAACCGGCGGTAAAGTTGATGCCGACGTTGACGCTCCCGAAGCTTGGGCTCTGACGACCGGTAAAACGCAGGCCGAAGGTGGTCCGCTGATCGCTATTATTGACACCGGGGTTAACTACAACCACGAAGCTCTTCAGGGCAACATCTGGACCAATCCCGGCGAGATCCCCGGAGACGGCATCGACAACGACAACAACGGAGTCATCGATGACGTCCACGGATTCAACGCAGCCGCTGATAGCGGTGACCCCCTCGATGACAACGACCACGGTTCGCACTGTGCAGGTTCCATCGCTGGTAACGGTACCAATCCTAAGGGCCTCTACGGCGTTGGGCAAAAAGCCAACATCATGGGTGTGAAATTCCTCACCGGAACCGGTGGTGGTACGCTGGCTGACGCTATCGAGTCTGTGCTCTATGCAACCAAAATGGGTGCTCGAGTGACCTCCAACAGTTGGGGCGGCGGCGGTTTCAACCAAGCCTTGTACGACGCTTTCAAATCCAGCCCAGCCATGCACATCATCGCTGCTGGTAATGAGAGCAACAACAACGATGCCAGACCGGCTTACCCTGCGACTTTCGACCTTCCCAACGTCATCTCGGTAGCAGCGACCGACCACAGAGACGGTATCGCGAGCTTCAGTAACTATGGTGCGACCACGGTAGACATGGGGGCACCTGGTGTGGACATTTTGAGTTCCACCTCCGGTAGCTCCAACGAGTACAAGAGCTTCTCTGGTACCTCGATGGCAACCCCTCACGTAACGGGTGCTGCGAACCTGCTTCTGAGCGCTTATCCCGAGATGAGCAACGAAGAGTTGAAGTCACGCCTGATGAACACCGGTGATTCCGTCGCGAGTCTCCAAGGCAAGACCGTTTCCGGCAAACGACTCAACGTCAACAACGCTTTGGAAACCGATAACGTCGCACCGGGCGCTCCGAACGACTTCGGTATCAAATCTGCCCGAGCAGGCCAAGTCGTTGTAGGATTCACCGCTACCGGTGATGACCACTGGTGTGGAGACGCTTCGAGCTACGTCCTCAAGGTGAGCAATCAACCCATCGTTGACGGCGAAGCTGGCGAAGGACAAATCTCTTTCGACGACGCGATGTCCGTGCCTACCGGAACCCCTGGTGAGACTGGTACTCTCGAGCAGTTCGCTATCAAGACTCGCCTCTCCGGTTCTGAGCAGCCTGTCTACGTAGCTCTGAAGATTGCTGACAACATCGGCAACCTCTCCGAGATCCGAACCGCATCCGGTACCGTTCCTGCAGCTAAAGTTGCTTTCGAAGACACCGTAGATGGTGATTCCAACAACTTCACCGCTGAGGGCACCTGGGCCAAGGTTGATGTAGCCGGTCGCGGCGAGGTTTACACCGATAGCCCTGACGGCTCTTACGGACAAGACCAAAACATCTCGCTGACCAGCAAGCCTATCAGCCTGAAGAACCTCACCGGTTCGACCTTGGCTTTCGATGCCAAGATGGACCTTGAGAACAAGTACGACAACGTGTTTGTTGAAGTCGCCGAGGTTCCCGCCGAAGGCGCCGAGGCTGCTTGGCAGAGTGCTGCCACGCTCAACGGTGCTTCCGACTGGGCTCAGCGAGAAGTTGACCTCTCGGCCTACGACGGCAAAGATGTTCAGGTTCGATTCCGCTTGAAGTCAGACGGTTCTGTGAACCAAGACGGTATCTATCTCGACAACATCGTAGTGGCCGGCGGCGACAACTAACTCGAGACGACATCTAAGAAAGACCCTCGGTTTCGGCCGGGGGTCTTTTTGTTTTGTGTTTCTGGGTTCGTTTTTTTCCGGGGCTTTGGGCTCAGTGGTTCGCTGGGGCTTGGGGTGGCTCTTCTTGAGTTTCGGTGGGTTCAGTCGGGTCCTCGGGGCAATCTTTGGGCTCTTCGGGATAGCTGGGAAACGGTTGGTCGAAGTGCTCAATACCGTGTTTGGCCAGGAGATTGGCAAATAGGTCTAGTCGCTCTCTGGCCAAGGCTAGATCGGAATTGACGGCTTTGAGCATCAGCTCTTTCGCCTTTTGCTTGTTGCCCAAGAGAAGTTCGCACTGTCCTTCGCCGTAGTGGGCCTCGGGTAGTTTTTCGAATCGTTTGGTGGCTTCGCGATAGTAAAGAATGGCCAATTTGGGTCGACCCAGC
The DNA here is from genome assembly GCA_964630575.1 of uncultured Burkholderiales bacterium. Classification (GTDB taxonomy): domain Bacteria; phylum Vulcanimicrobiota; class Xenobia; order Xenobiales; family JADMJV01; genus JAEXNA01. The sequence continues at coordinate 3,543 of CAZVVF010000501.1, forward strand.
AAGTGTTGAATGTAGGCGACATAGAAGAGAAGGTAGGGATTGATCCCCTCCTTTTGAGCTGACTCCACGAAGCAGCCCTGGGCCTGAAGGAGTCGGAATCGGGAGTAGGGGGTTCCAGGTTCGTTTCGGGCCAGGAAAATATAGGTCTCTCCCAGATGATAGGATACTCGGAACGCGTAGGGGTTTATCTTGCGAGCTAGGCGCAGGTAGAGTGCGGCCTTTTTTAGCGTTGCGGTCTGCTTTTCTCTGTCTTGAATGTCATAGGAGCGCTCGAAGGCCGATTTTCCCTTTTTCAGTATTGGTCCGGCTCTGTAGATATTTTTCAGTTGAGAGAATTCTTCACGGAAGCTTCGCTTCTCGGGTTTGAAGCTGTCTAGGTCTTCGGGAAGGGGAGGGGCGTGCTCTTCGAGCTTGGGAACCTCGAGTGGGTGTAGCTTTCTCTCGATCTCGATGAGGATCGGTCCCAGCAGATAGTCCGAGGAGGTGAGGTCTGAGGGGAGCCAAGAGGGGTCTCCAACACCCAGACCGGCACTCAGCCGATGGAGGAGACTGACCTTGGGGTCGTCCTTTGTAGGTGGTCCAAAGCCGAACTTTGACAGCCGCTGGCTCGGATCGCCGGTTCGCAACTCTCGGAGCAACTCCAGGCTCGATATTCCCTGATGATGGGGGGACAGAGCTCTCAGTTCATCGACAGTGTCTCGGGCTGCTTGGGCCTCTCCGTTGAGCTCTTTGGCGAGGGCTTGAAAAAATACCGGGGCGGCATTCTTGGGGTTG
>CAZVVF010000502.1:0-4300 GCA_964630575.1 uncultured Burkholderiales bacterium
CGTTCGAGGACCTCATGAACTCTTGCCGTCAATCGGATTCCTGATCGGCGAGGGTACCGCGAGGACACTTTCGAGCGGCTCAGAAGTTTGAACCATGCCCGATAGCAAAGACAATCATGCCTTCAACGTAGACATACCAGAGATGGAGGTCTGCTTTGAAGTCGGCCCTGATGAGAGCATTGTTGAGGCTGCAAGGTCGCACGGAGTAGAGATTCTTACTGCCTGTGAGGATGGACAGTGCGGAACTTGCGTTGTCAAGGTTCTTGAGGGTGAAGCGGATCATAGGGACCGCGCGCTGGAAGCGGAGAAGCGCGAAGAGGGTTGGATGTGCGCTTGCGTCTCTCGGGCCAAGGGCTCCTCTCTGGTCTTAGAGGTCTGGTAGGCGTCGAAAGACTGCTAAAGGGCGCTACTCTCGGTTGGGCTGAGGCTTTTTCTCTCGCGCGAGGGCTCGAACGACCGATTCCAGTCCCTCCGCGGCTCGCTCAAGGGATTTCTCGTTGATCTTGTCGGGAGTGTCGCTGGGTTTGTGGTAGTGGGGATAGCGAAACGGTGCCGTGTCTGTAACCATCACAGCCTGATACCCATACCGCCAAAACGAGGCGTGGTCAGACCAGGACACCCCTTCGGTTTGGGCCGGTGCGACCAGGCTCTCGACCGGTAGCCCTTGAAAGTTGTCGAGGCATTCCCGGAGCAGTTCTTCGGAGTTTGGCTCAGCGATAAAGGCTAGAAAATTCCCGGTGTTTGGGTAGCCTGTGATGCCGGGTGGAAAGTGCTGGCTTGCGGGTTCATCGGAATAATAGCCCAGAGTTTCCAAGCTGAGCATTCCCACGATGTTTTCTTTTTTCTGCGCGCACTGTTTGGCGTAGACCGTGCTTCCCATGTCGCTGGTCATAAAGAATGGCGGCTCTTCGTTGACAAAGAAGGCGAAGCGAACGGTCCGTTCGGTCTCGGTCTTGGCGAGTCGGTCCGCCAGTTGAAGTAGAACAGCAACGCCGCTCGCGTTGTCGTTGGCTCCGGGGGTTAAGGTCGCGCTGTCGTAGTGGGCCCCAATCACCACGATTTCGTCGTTTCCAGGTTTGCTGGCGATGAGGTTGTAGGCGTCTTTCTTGACGATCTTGTCTCGAAAGGTCTGGCTCTCGACTCGATATCCGGCTCTCTTTAAACGGTCGCTGATGTAGACCCTGGCTTTTTCCAGTTCTTCGTATCGAGCGAGGTGTCGCTCTCCGATGTCCTCAGCGAGAACTCGGATCGTGTCGCCCAGCGTTGGATTGTCGGAAAGCGCGATGGCCGGTGGGGAGGCTTGCTCAGGTGATGGAGTGGATGCCGCGACGGGATCGGTTTGGGGACAGCCGCTGAGCGTCAAGGCCAAGCCAGCAATAAGGATCAGGCGATTCACTCTTGCAGAGCCTTTTGGGCTCCCGGAGATTCGCGAGTCTTGAGATAGGACTCGGCGAGATCTTGTCCGCTCCAGTAGGCCCCCTCGACGTTGGCTGTGGTGCACCAGTCGCCGGCTACGGCGAGGCCCAAATCGGCGTTGTAGGCATGATTGGAGTTGTGGTCGAGGGAGTTACCAAAGGCAAAGCGCCAGCGGTGGGCACGGCAGAAGTTGACCGGCGGGAGTTCTACCATGCAAAGCGGGGCAAAGGCGGACAGCATAAGGCTCGCAACCCGCTCTGGAGGGTCATCGATATGCTCGCGACTCCAGGCTTGTGAGGCGTGAAGGACCCAGCACTCTCTCTTGGGTCGTTTCGGCTTGGCCGAGTCTCTGCAGACCCAGGCTAGGGGACTCTGGCTGACAAAGGCGGCATCGTAGTCCACGATGACCTCCTCTTCAAATTCGACCATGGTGGCCAGGCATGGACGGCGCTCGGCCTCGACGGCATCCTTGCAAAGGTTGGGAAAGGGCTTGAGAAGGTGCGCGGCCTGGTCCGCGGGGCAGGTTACGAATACCGTCCCAAAGGGACCTGCGGAGCGGTTTTTCTGACCGATGATCGACCAGCGTCCCTTCTCTCCAGAAATATCCACAACGTTGAACTTCGATATTATATGGAGATCCTGCGCCAGGTGCTTGGCCAGGGAGTTTTGGCTCGGCGTAGCCACGTGCCAAGAGGTCGTGTCAACTTTCTTTCGCTGAGGGAGCTCATAGGCCAGGGCGTGCCAGGGAGTGATGAGGCCTGCTTTTCTCCATTCTGAGAACAACAAGGCCGTTCGTCGCGAGTGGGGACGCAGATACTGGACGCCATGGTCGAACTGCCGATCGTGATGTTGCCATGTCGAGAGGCGCCCTCCTGGACGCTTCTCTTTGTCGAAGAGTACGACAGAGACGCCGTTGTTGCGCAACCAACGCGCAGCCGAAAGGCCAGCTACGCCAGCCCCGACGATAGCGACATCAGCCTCTACCTCGAGAGCCAACGGCAGATGTCTCCGGCTGCGTAGGTGATGATGAAGTCTGCGCCTGCTCGCTTGATGGAGGTCAGAACTTCAAGGGTGACTTCCTTTTCGTCGAGCCATCCCATTTGAGCGGCGGCCTTGACCATCGAGTATTCTCCAGAGACGTGATAGGCCGCCAGTGGATATTGGAATTCGCGATTGAGGTCGGCGATGATATCGAGGTAACTGAGGGCGGGTTTGACCATGAGGATGTCAGCTCCCTCGTGAACATCGAGTCTCGCTTCTCGGAGTGCTTCGAGGCGGTTTGCTGGGTCCATCTGGTAAGACTTGCGGTCGCCTTGGCCAGGGGCTGAGTGGGCGGCCTCTCGAAATGGGCCATAAAAGGCCGAGGCGTATTTGACCGCGTAGCTGAGTATGGCGACGTCGGGGAGGTTGGCCCGCTCTAGCGTTTCTCGAATGGCACCGACCCGTCCATCCATCATGTCTGAGGGGGCGACGACGTCCGCCCCGGCCAGCGCGTGAGAGAGAGCCGTTAGGGCCAGGCGCTGGAGAGAGGGATCGTTTACGATCTGTCCGTTGTCAAACTCCCCGCAATGGCCGTGCGAAGTGTATTGGCACAGGCAAACATCCGTCATGATCGTCAGTTGAGGAAATCGTGTTTTGAAAGCGGTGCATCCGGCTTGCACGGGACCTTGGGGGTTCCACGCCTCCGACCCCTCTTGGTCTTTGTGGTCGGGGAGGCCAAAGAGTAGGATCCCCTTCAAGCCGAGTTCGACGAGAGGTTCAACAAAGTCGAGGGCTTTGTCGACGGAGTGGTGGTAGACACCCGGCAAGGAAGAGATCGGCTCCTCGATGCCTTGGCCACTAACGAGAAAGAGCGGTAGAATCACATCTGACGCACTCAACTGTGTTTCTCTAACGAGGTCTCTCAGGGACGCTTTAGAGCGCAGTCGGCGTGGTCTATAACTTGGGAAAAACATACCGACTCAATTCAGGAGTTTGTGGTCTTGACCTTTTCCTAGGAGCAAGGAATTCGTCTCTGCAGACGATGCCGCTACAGACGGCTTGGCCCAGGATGGCAAAGGGGGCGATCACCGGGCTCGCCCTGAGCGAAGGGCCTGGAATCGCTGAAACAGCAAGCCTAGAAAGATGAGCCTTTACCCTTGTCGTTGGCTCTGTCCGCCTGGTCGGCCTGGGCGGTAGCGGTGGCGGGTTGACCTTGGCCTTTTCGGTCGATTCGAGACTGGGCTTTGCGTTCTTTTTCGGTCGCTTGAGCTGCGACTTTCTTGTCTTGCTCCGAGAGCGGGGCCAGTTGGTTTCCGTCCGGAGCGAGTGCGGCGGCTCTGACCTGTTTCATTTTTTTGACAGTCTTGTCGTCGTCCTCTTCGGTGCCGGTGTCGATCATGACTTTGCCGGACTTGCGATAGGTTTCACCGTCTGGGCCGATTTCCGTCTCATAGAGGGGGCCGCTGCGCGCGAGGTCTGCGGCCACTTCGTGGTGGGCCTCTTCGTGCTCGGTGAGGGCTTTGTCGAACTCTCGCTTCTTTTTGACGTCTTTGAGCTTGTCGGTGGAAAGCTGGCTGAGCTTGCTTTGGCTCGACTGCATTCGGTCGTTGCCGCCGAAGTTAGATTTGAGGGCGTCGAGAAGGTCTTTGCGCTCACCAGTGGCTGGCGGTCTTTTGGCCTCCCCCGAGATGTTAGGTCGGTCACCCTGATCCGTGCTGCCCCCTTGCTGTGTCCCGGGCGCAGATTCTGATTTGGGAGGGCGCAGAGAAAGGGGGTTTCTCGGAGTTAAACTGTTCTTCGTGTTTACACCGTCAATAGCACTCATTGTCTCACTCTACTCGTCCTGGCTGGGAAATTCGAGATACCTGATGTAAACAACGTTGGGTTCATGTTTCCGTTTTGA
>CAZVVF010000503.1:0-4292 GCA_964630575.1 uncultured Burkholderiales bacterium
GCTCTTTCTCGACTTGCTCCAAACGCTCGGTCGTTTCGAGGATCTTGTCCCGACTGTCTCCGGAGCGATTCGGTGCCGACCAGAGCAACAACGATTCCCGAAGGGCCTCGGGGTCGCGCTGCTGCCAGGCCAACTCTGTGGCTTCCTCCAACAGGCGATTGGAGGCCGAGCCTCCGTGAAGTCCGGTGATATACTCGGCCTGAGTCAAATCCCTCACAGCCTGCAAGAGTGAGGCCGCGTCTCCCCGCTCCTGACCGAAAGAGATCTTGCGCTCTATCTGATTGAGGACCGGGAAAAGTTTGCGCAGAGGTTCGGGAAGGTCCAAAAACGGCTGTTGCTCCACCTCAACGGCCCTTTTGGTGGGCGTCTCGTCTATGGTCCAGTTCGCTCCCAAGGGATCGGAGACGGCACTCGCCGACAAGAAGAGCAGCAGTGCTAAGACGGAAATTTTTCGAACGGACGTCCTCATATCTATTTCAACCCCTGACTTTAAGAGATGTTCCTTCTACCCACGAGCGCCGCTTCTTCAAGCGAGTTCACGTATGGTTCAACAGGAGACAGCCCGAAGATTCGCGCAATCTTCTAGAGAATGGAAGGTTACGCACAGGCTGTTCGGCGCTTTAGGGCTTCACTCTTGCTCAATGAAGAAGAGCAGAAAGAAGCTCAAACGACGATCACCTCCAACGCGAAGATCAGTTTTGAGTATATTCTCTTTATTGTGCTCTCGGCCGTTGTAGCAACTCTAGGCCTGATGACCAATAGCGCCGCCGTCATTATCGGGGCGATGGTACTGGCTCCTTTGATGGGACCGGTGTTAGGAATCGCTCTAGGCGTGGTTCGAGGAGAGTTTCCCCTGCTGCTCAGCGGGCTCAAGACGCTGATAATCGGCCTGCTTATCGGCTTTCTTATCGCTGCTATGTCCACCTGGATCATCCCCGAGTTTATCTTGACCGAGGAGATCAGAGGGCGCACCCACCCCACTCTGTACGACCTGTTTATCGGTATGGCTGCAGGCGCCGGGGGAGCCATGGGCCAGGCTCGCCGATCGGTTGCCGGAGTTCTCCCCGGTGCGGCCATCGCCGTCTCATTGATGCCGCCGCTCTGCGTGACGGGAATTGGCTTCGCCCTACTCTTGGGGGCGGCGACGCTCAGCGAGACATCGCCGGTCTCTCTGATGTATGGAAGTGCACTCCTGTGGATCGCCAACCTCGCGGCCATCAATCTCGCCGCCATCTCCATCTTCGTCATGCTAGGGTTTCGCCAGGTACGACGGGATGAGGATATGAAATCTTTTCGGCGCCGATTCACCATCTCTGCCATTTTGGTCGGTCTGCTCGCCTTTCCACTGGTGGCCTTTCTGCAACAAACGGTGAAGCAAAGCCGAGAGCAAGAGGGGGCCCGAAAGATCCTGACCGCCTTTGCTCACGATGTTCTCGACGAGGAAGCCGAACTCGTTTCCTTTAGGGTTAGCAATGTCGATCCGAGCAATGGTTGGCGATACGTGACCGTCACCATCTCCTCCCCTCGCCTACCCAACAGGATAGAAGCCCTCGACCTTAGAGAAGAGCTCGAAGAGCAGCTCGGAAAGATCGAACTCCGCCTGAGTGTCAACCCCGTGCACACCTACCGAGAAAACCCCGTGGAGGGAAGCATTTCTGAACGCCCGAACCGGAGGCAGACAACGGAGGAGAACGAGTGAGCAGAAATCTATACCTTGGACGCGAGACAGAAACGAATCAACGCCTCGAACTCGACCCCGACTCTCTGGTGACCCACAGTGTCATACTAGGGATGACCGGTTCAGGGAAAACCGGCTTGGCGCTCGGTCTTCTCGAGGAGATGGTAGAAGCCGGTATTCCCATCATCGCCATCGACCCCAAAGGCGACCTTCCCAACCTCGCCCTGCTCTTCCCAGATTTTCAACCCGCAAGTTTTGAGCCTTGGTGCGACCCGAGTGAGGCCAAACGCGAAGGCCTCTCGCTGCAAGATTTGGCCCAGAAGAAAGCCAAGCTCTGGAAAGATGGCTTGCAGAAGTGGGACTTAGGCTCCCCAGAGATTCGCAAGCTGCAGAGCAAGATCGACCTGAGAATTCTCACCCCAGGCTCCAAAGCCCTCAACCCCATAAACCTATTGGGGACTTTCGACCCGCCTAGCGAAGCTCTCGCCGACGACGACCAAGCCGACCTGGCCAGCGGGATCATCAGCGGCCTGCTCTCACTGGTCATCGACAACGTCGACCCCCTTCGCGACCCCCGACACGTTCTGCTGGTTCAGATCCTTAGCAATTCCTGGCGCGAAAATCGCGCCCTGACCCTAGAGGATCTGATCGGACAGCTGGTCGACCCACCCTTTGCCAAAGTGGGAGTCTTTCCGGTAGACACCTTCTACTCGCCTGACGACCGCATGAAGCTAGCCATGCAACTCAACAATCTTGTCGCCTCCCCGAGCTTTGCCGCCTGGAAAGACGGCGCTCCTCTCGACGTTGCCAAGCTCATGCAGTCGCAGAATCAAAAGACGCCTGTCAACATCTTCTCCCTGGCTCACCTGTCAGAAAAGGAGCGACACTTCTTTGTTGGTCGACTCATGAACGAAGTTCTGACTTGGTCGCGCTCGCTCACAGGGTCGAGTAGCCTGCGCGGCTTTATCTACTTTGATGAGGTCGCTGGCTACCTACCACCTCACCCCCACAACCCGGCCAGCAAAAAGCCTATCCTCACCATGCTCAAGCAGAGCCGTGCCGTCGGGCTCGGTATCTGCTTGGCCACCCAAAACCCGGTAGACCTCGACTACAAAGCGCTCTCCAACATGGGGACTTGGATGATCGGCCGGTTGCAGACGGAACAAGATCGAGACCGTGTTCGAGATGGGCTCATATCGGCCTCAGGCGGCCTCACGGCCCAAGAGGTGGAAGCCGAGTTCTCCAAGATTCAGCCTCGCACGTTCCTGATCAAAAAGCCCAACGCGGACAAACCCATTCTTTTCCAGACGCGATGGGCCATGAGCTACTTGCGAGGCCCCATCACGTTGGGTGAACTCTCCAACATCGCGGTCAAACAGGCTCCCACCTCGGACACGCCAGCCGAGCCCAGTGACAGCCAACACGATCCCGAAACAGAGGGCAGTCAATCCCCGCCTCCCACTCCCAAAGGTTACGGGCAATCGTTTTTAGACCCAAGAATTGTCTTCCATACACGTCTCGAAGGCTACTTTGAACCGTACCAAGAGCCCACCAGAGCCGATGGGAAGATTCTCTATAGACCAGCCTTGAGGGCCGTGCTTCGCCTCAAGTTCGACGAATCCAAAGAGGACTTTGTTCTGCATCAACGCCATCACTTCGTGGCCTACCCCATCCACGGAGCGGTCTCGGTGACGAGTAAGTTCAAAACCCTCCCCCTGGAGGACGACGACCTGCTATCGAGCCCTGCCGAGAACGCGGTGTTCACAGATCTTCCCATAGAGTTTGACGAAGAGCACGAGTTAAAGCAGGCCGAGAAAGAGCTCGTGGACCACCTCTACCGCAGCCTCACAGCAACCCGCTTCATAAACCGCAAGGTCAAGCTCTACAGCCGCCCCGACGAGGACCGAGAAGCCTTTTTGCAGCGCTGTATCGAGGGTGCCGAGCAGATGGCCGACGCCGCGGCGGTGAAAGTCCGTAAGTCCCTAGAGAGCAAGATTGCGCGCTTGAGCAAAAAGCTCGACAAGTCCAAACAAAAAGCCGAACGCCTCGCGATTACGGAAAAGGGACAAAAGCTCGAAGGGGTTTGGAAAGCTGGGGAAATGCTGCTGAGCTTGTTCTCCAAACGCCGGCGTTCGTTCTCCACGGTACTCGGGTCCTCTCGACGCGCTATGGAGGCAGATTCCCGCACCAAGCACGCCGAGGACGAAGTGCAAAAGCTGCAAGAGGAGATCCTCGATCTGCAAGACGACTTGGAGACCCGTTTGGACGAGCTTGAAGCCGAGCATGCCACCCTTGCCGAGAACATCGAAGACAAGGAGATCCGTTTGGAGAAATCCGACATCCTAGTGGAACGATTCGAGATCATGTGGGTGCCGGTCTCCAAGCGGATCTAGAGCCTCGCCCAAAACGGCTTCTGGTCAGTTCCGAAACGCTACGCTCGTTATCATCTTCAGCTCCTCGGGCTCACTGTCTCCGTAGCGCAGTCGACTGCCTTCGATCTCTGTGATGAGCATGGTGTTGTCCAGAGTGAAGTTGCAGACATCGACATCGGTCATGAGGAGTCGGCCTCCGGTCCGATAGTCCTTGAGCTTGCCGGAGCCCGCATCGTAGAACT
>CAZVVF010000504.1:0-4279 GCA_964630575.1 uncultured Burkholderiales bacterium
GTTCAGGAAGCGAAATGGGTGGTAGGGCAGATGCCTCCGGAGCTTCTCACCGATGTTCATCGCAACGGTGTCATTCTGTCGGGCGGGAGTGCTGGACTGAGCCGTTTTGACGAATTTCTAGCCGATCAGATGAGACTTCGGGTAAGCGTTCCGGCAGAACCTGGAAACGTTGTTATGCGAGGGTTGCAGCGCCTGCTCTCGGATTTGGACCTGCGCAAGGCCGTTTTTCATCAAGGAAACCCAACTCCAAAGGGGAGTCAATCGGGTGAGCGTCCCGGTGGAACAGGCCTGCTCGGGTTGCTTCTTTTGACCTCAGCCTTGGCCTTTGCCGCCAATTCCGCTCCCCAACTTCAGCAGGGAGCAGCGACCACCATCGATCACTATTTGAGCGGTCTGGTCACTCCAGCGGCCCCCATCGCTGAGGGCTGGGGTTGGCACAAGCCCGATGTGGCTGTCTCGGCGGACCTGGAAGAGAGGCGCCGCAGCCAGTTGGAGAAGGAGAACGCTCGACTGAGAAACCTTCTCAAGGCACCCAAGCCAAAGGCTGGAAAAACGGCGAAGATCGAGAGCGTGGTGGCTGACGTCGTAGCCAGAGACCCGCGCGGCTGGATGTCCACGCTCACCTTGAACGTTGGGACGGAGCAAGGTGTGCTCAAGGGGATGACCGTCTCGGACGGGAGCAATCTGGTGGGACAGGTTAGCAAAGTCCAGAAGGACCGCTGTCAAGTGCGGCTCTTTACGGATTCCAAAGCTGTTGTGGCCGGCAAACTCAAAGGCCGCAAGGCATCCGGTGTGGTGGTGGGTTCAGGCAACCACCAGGTCGAGATGCGCTACCTCGACCCCGACGCAGGGGTGAAGAAGGGCGACTGGGTGCTCACCAGTGGGCACGATGGTGTGTTCCCCGCCGGGATTCGGGTCGGCAAGGTGACGCAGCTGCGCCAACCGGTCGACAAGAACTATCTGGCGGCGGTGATCGAGCCTTCGGTTGACGTCAGCAACCTAGAAAACGTGGTGGTCCTGAAAGGATGATTCGTAGCCGGCTCACCGCTGTGCTGATATTCCTCACGCTTCCGGCGGCTGTTTTTCTCCAAGCCACTCTGTTGGCCAACTCGCTGCCCGGTCAGATAACACCCAACCTGGGGTTTCTCCTGACTGTGGCTGCGGGGTTCTATTGGGGAGCGGCCGGTGGGACTTGCGCGGGGATGTGGTGCGGTGCCCTTTTGGGGGCCGGTATAGGCTCGTTGGCAGTTCCCTACAGCTGCCTCTACGGCGTGATAGGTTGGCTCGCAGGTCTCCACGGCGAGCGGCGCCCCGCTCGCTGGACGCTCCCTTTGGCCACCTTGTGCTTGGCTGCTTTGTTGGTGAGTGGCGAGAGCCTGTGGACCATGAGCTTGGAAGGTCGGCAACCGTCCTTGTCCTGGGAGTTGGCCTCTGTAGGGTGGAGTGGCTTGGCTGGACTGTTTTTCCTAGCGCTCAAGCCCGGAGGTCAGTCCGTTGACCAGAGTGAGTAGGGCCCGCTATCGTTGCGGCTGTGTCCGCGCCACGGCTGGTGTTGTTTGAAGGCTCGAATTCGACAGGTCGGTCTCGGGGGCACGCTGCTGCTGACTCTCCTGGGAGCGAGGCTCTACGACCTCCAGTTCCTGCGCGGTGAAGAGTTCTTGCGCAGGGCTCATCAGAATACCATTGTGGTCGAGGAGAGGCCGGCGAGTCGGGGCCGGATTCTCGACCGGCGAGGGGAGATTCTGGTTAGCAACGCTCCCCAGTTTGAGTTGGTGGTGACGCCTGGAGAGATGAAGCAGCGTGGTGAGACCCTCAAGCTCTTGAGTGGACTGCTCGACGAGAGCACCCAAGACCTGGAGAAGAAGATCTTAGCGGCTTCTCCGCACGTCCCGCTGGTTTTGAGACGAGACCTCAAACTGGGGGCGCTCGTTCAGGCTACAGAGATCGCCGAGAGCCGTCCTGGGGTGGCGATCCGAGCGGGGGCCATCCGACGATTCAAGTACGGGAAAATGGCCTCCCATCTCCTCGGTTATGTGGGCGAGATCAATTCTGTGGAGTTGCGAACCCGAAGAAGTTCCGGTTACGCTCTCGGCGACCCGATCGGGAAGGTCGGCTTAGAAAAGCAGTACGACTCGGTGCTGCGGGGCAAAAAGGGTAGCGACCAGATTCATATAGACGTTCTTGGGCGCACCGTCACTCAGTACCAACTCCGTCCATCGACGGCTGGGCCAGACCTCTATCTCAACCTCGATGCTCAGCTTCAACTCACCGCAGAGAAGGCTCTGGGAGAGACTTTGGCGAGTTTGGAAAAGCAGAACGGTGAGCGCTCTGGGGGAACGGTCGTGGTCATGGATGTGAAGACCGGTGCTGTCCGGGCTTTGGCCAGTTTGCCTCAGTATGACCCCCGCCCCTTCGCCCGAGGCATCAAGGGCAAGGAGTATCAGGCGTTGCTCGAAGACCCAGGCTTTCCGCTGGTCAATCGCATGATCCATTCCGCCTTTTCTCCAGGCTCCACCTTCAAGATGATCACAGCGAGCGCCGCTCTGCAAGCGGGGCTTTGCACGGTGTCGAGCCAGTTCTATTGCGGTGGGAGTTTCGGTCCAGCAAACTGTTTCGTTCGCTCAGGCCACGGGGGGATAAGCTTCGAAGATTCGATGGCCCACTCTTGCGACGTGGTGTACTACAGACTGGGATTCGAGATGGGGATCGCTCATTTGCGCAAGTACTGTGCTCTCTACGGACTCGGAACACCGACCGGGATCGATCTGCCCAATGAGACCGAAGGCCTGTTGCCGAGCCCAGCTTGGAAGCAGAAGGTGTGGCAGGACCGGTGGTACGATGGCGATACCATCAACATGTCGATCGGGCAGGGTTTTCTTCTGGTCTCTCCGCTGCAGATGGCCGTGGTCACAGCCGCTGTCGCCAACGGTGGTTATGTCGTTCGCCCCACCTTGGCCAAGCGAGCGGTGGCTAGAAATGGCGCCATAACTCTGGAGCCGGAACCGCACAGAGAGAAAGTTCCTGTAAAGCCGGAGTTCTTGGCGGCTGTTCGCCGAGGAATGCGCGGGGCTGTCACCCACGGGACATCGGTTGCGACGGACCTTCCTCAGGTCAAGGTCGCCGGTAAGACCGGTACGGTGGAGAACAGTCCTAGCATCCACAATCGCCACGGCCGCAATCACGTCTGGTTTGTGAGTTTTGCGCCCTACGACGACCCGGAAGTCACGGTGGTGGTGTTCCTGGAGAAATCGCATGGCTATGGCGGGAGTCTGGCCGCGCCCATCGCGCGGAAGGTCTACGAACACCTCTATCCAGTGGGCTGGGATAAAGTGGAGGCTCCGGCCATACTGTGAAGCACTGGCGCTATATGGATATTTCCATTTTCGCCCCATTGGGGGGGATGATCGTCTTGCTTTGGATGGCTCTCTATTCTGCCACCCAGTTTGGGCAAGGGGGAGAGGCGGTGCGCCAGGCAGCCTATGTGGCCGTGGGGACGGTGGTGATGCTCGGCCTGACGCTCATGGATTATCGTCGCCTCAAGCAGTTGGCTTTTCCCATGTATCTGGTAACCTTGGTTTCCCTAGCGGTGGTATTGGTCGCTGGACATTCTGTGAACGGTTCTCAGCGTTGGATCGATCTAGGACCCATGGGTACGTTTCAGCCCTCGGAACTGGCCAAGCTCACAACGATCGTGGTGGCTGCGACGCTGCTCTCCGAGCAGATGAGCTTCAAGCGGTGCGTCTTCACGGTTGTCGCTTTGCTCCCCCTTTTCGTCATGATACTCATTCAGCCAGATCTGGGAACCTCGCTGGTTCTGGTTGTGCTGGGTGGGGTTATGGCCTATGTCGCCGGGGTGAACGGGACCTTTCTTTTCGCTTCAGCTGGTTTGGGGGTGGCGGCCCTTCCCATGGTGCTCAAGGAGTATCAGCGAGACCGTCTGATGATGTTTGTGAACCCTGAGATAGACCCTCAGGGTATGGGCTATCAGTTGGTCCAGTCGCGGACGGCTATCGGTTCCGGTGGGATACTGGGAAAAGGGCTTTTGAAGGGACATATGACCCAGCACGGGTTCGTTCCCGAGAACTGGACCGACTTTATTTTCACGGTCGTGGGAGAGGAACTCGGCTTGGTCGGCAGTTGTGGGGTGTTGCTTCTCTTCGCTCTCTTGTTTGTTCTGATACTCAATGCGGGATTTCATTCACTCGACCGGCTCGGGGGACTCCTGTGCTCTGGGGTGGCTACACTCTTACTGTTTCAAGTCTTTGTGAACATCGGGATG
>CAZVVF010000505.1:0-3414 GCA_964630575.1 uncultured Burkholderiales bacterium
CCGCTGATCCCGATGGCGCCCTTCAGCTTCGCATGGCACAGATGGAACTCGCCAACAAGATGCGACTGCAGCAGAATCGGGAACAGGCAACACCGAACGCTGTTCCCATGCGACCCACTCCACCTCCCGGCGGGTTCGGCTCGGCCCAAGGGGTTTTTCACATGCAGCGCGGCGATTTTGGCAAAAAGCCAACGGCCAGCAAGCGAAGCCCCTACCAACAGATCCTCGCCAACGCTTCGGCTCCCAAGGAACCGCCCAAGAACGAAAACGTCAAAACCGGGGCCGAGGGTGAAGAGGTCATCGACGTTCCGGTCGAGTCGGAAGTCAAGCAGAACGAGAAGCCCAAGCGCCTCCGGGGCAAACGCTTTCGCAATCCTAGCCTGTAGCGCTCAGGCTCTGGGCCTGGCGGCTGAAGGAGGGCATGAAAAAACTCCTAGAGTTTGACTGGAGTGTCACCTCTAGGAGTCTTTGGCAGATGGGGACGGTCGCTAGACTGCGAGTCTTGAGACTCTATTCTTCCTCGTCATCCTCATCTTCCTCGTCGCTCTCGTCTGTGATCAGGACTTGGGCCAGGTGTTTGCGAAGGTCCCGGGCGATGGTCGCGACCTCTTTGACCATGAGGTCAAAGGTGTTCGTCTGTACCGTTGAGGTAGGGATCGCCGCTTCCACCAGAAGCAGCGTTTTCGAGTCTCGGTCGGCCAGGGAAATGCGCGAGAGCACCAACTCGTTTCCACTGAACTTCAAAGTTTGGCTGAGGTCTAGGTTCTCCGGTGGAACGCCTATCTCAGACTCCACGAAGATGGCTTCCGGTTCTCCATAGAAATCTTCGTCGATCTCTGAGGTGAAGACGACCGCGGCTCGCCCGTCGCGAGAGACCCGAAAGACGTCTTCGTCCTCGTCATATTCGATGGTGAGTTCGCCCTTGTCTTCCTTGGCCACCGACTCTGCCCAGCGGTCGAGCAGGTCACCCAAGGGATGACTATCCCCAATTTTTTTCATTTCTTCTTCGGTCTTGCTTGCCATAGGTAGCCGGTTCGCCCAGCGTAAGAAGAGCCCTTTCTGATCGGCTTGAATATTCAGCTACGCAGGCCGTAGCCTCTCTTCATCAGATACAGGTTGAAACCGAAGAGAGCGAAGAGGAAAAGGAGTAGGATCCCAACACCGATTCCGACTGGAATATCGCTGGTGCCGAGGAACCCGTATCGCAGCCCGTTGACCATGTAGAGGATCGGATTGGCTTTGCTGATGGTGGCCCACATACTCGGCAAGAGGTCGATACTGTAGAAGACCCCACCGAAGTAGGTGAGCGGGGTCAAGAGAAAGGTCGGCACTATGGCAATGTCGTCGAACTTCCTGGCCAACATACCGTTGGTGAATCCGGCTGTGGCAAACGTGAGGGCGGTGAGGAGAAAGAAGAGGATGATCAGTGGTAGCGAGTGGAGCTGGAGGGTCGTGAAAAAGAGGGAGACCATCAGCACCATGCATCCCACCAGGATGCCTCTGCTGGCTCCACCCACAACGTAGGCGGCCACGATCAGCCAGTTGGGCACCGGGCTGACCAAAAGTTCCTCAACGGAGCGCTGAAACTTGGAGCTGAAGAAGGAGGAGGCGACGTTGGAGAAGGAGCTCGTGATCACAGACATCATCACCAGTCCGGGCACGATGAACTCGATGTAGCTAAAGGAGCCAACCTTCTGAATTCGCTCTCCCAAGAGGACACCGAACACAACGAAGTACAGACTCATGGTGATGGCTGGTGGAAGGAGCGTTTGGGTCCAGATTCTCATGAATCGGACGATCTCTTTGCGGACGATGGTCCAAAACGCAACCCAGAGTTGTTGATGACTCATACTCGAATGTTCTCCTTGTTGGTGGCAACCAGGTCGAGGAACAGTTCCTCAATTCGGTTGGACCTGTTGCGCATGCTCTCGACAGTGAGTTGGCGGTCCTTGAAGCGGTCGAAAACCGTATTCATCGTCACACCCTTGTTGACTTTGACCTGAAGATGGGTTGGGTCTATCAAGTCGCACGGCATGTCCTCTCCTAAGTCGGGAGGCTCGACGATGGGTTCGCTCAAGTCAAATACGAAGACCTGGCTTTCAAGTTTACGAAGGAAGGTGTCGATCGGCTCTGAGGTGAGAAGCTTGCCTTCATCGATGATGGCGATGTTGCGACAGAGGTTCTCGGCCTCTTCGAGATAGTGGGTGGTCAGGATGATGGTCGTTCCACTCTTGTTGAGCTCGATCAAGAAGTCCCAGAGGGAACGGCGAAGCTCGATGTCGAGGCCAGCCGTTGGCTCATCTAGGATGAGGAGTTTGGGTTCGTTGACCAGGGCCCTGGCGAGCATGAGTCGCCGCTTCATACCGCCTGAGAGGTTGCGCCCTGACTCGTGGCGTTTCTCCCAAAGCGACAGCGACCGGAGCAGTTTCTCGGCCCGCTGCTCAGCGATTCGTCTGGGAATACCGTAGTACCCGGCCTGAAAGCAGACCGTGTTGAGAACGGTCTCGAAGAAGTTGAAGTTGAACTCCTGGGGCACGACCCCCAAGCTGGCCTTGACCGCACTAGGGTCTTTGTCGAGGTCCTTGCCGTAGACGGTAACGGTGCCCGAGGTCTTCTGAACCAAGCTGGTCAAAATTCCGATGAGGGTAGATTTGCCGGCGCCGTTGGGACCCAGCAAAGCAAAAAAATCGCCATCGCCAACTTTCAGGTCGACCCCCTTGAGAGCTTCCGGCCCCCGGGCATATGTTTTTCGCAAGTCTTTTATGATTAGCGCGTGTTCCATTGGCAACGCAGTTTGCGCCATCTGAGTTGAGACCTCTCGGGGAGTGTCAATTGCTCGAAAGCGGGTCCTCTGGCCAGGAATGCTTGGGGTAGCGGCCACGAAGGTCTTTGCGCACCTGTTGGTAGCTCCCGCGCCAAAAGGAGTCGAGATCGGTTGTGATCTGACACGCGCGACCATTGGGAGCCAAGAGATGCAGGACCAACTCCAGTTGACCATCGAGGAGCTTGGGTTGTTCCCAGCCGAAGAAGTCCTGCAGTTTGCTGGCCAAATAAGGGGCGCCCTCGACGGGGTACACGATGGGCACCGGTGTGCGACGCCTGGGTAGGTGAGCCGTGGTGGGGAGCTGTGTTTTGAGGGTTTGAACAAGGGGGTAGGGGAGCAGCCCTAGACAGTGTTCGAGAAGCTCTCGTTGGGAGAGTTTGGACCACTGAGTCACGGTGCTCAGGTAGGAGTTCAGAAAAACCGAGGGCACAGACTCGGGGCTGAGCGAGGTTCCAAGGACCGCCTCTAGAGCTTGGGCCTGAGTGGGTTGATACTCGATCAGCAGTTGCAGTCGTCTCATCAACCCGTGAAACTTGCTACCGAGATCAGCGCTTGGGATCTGTTCGGCTAGGATCTCGGCGATCTTGGGG
>CAZVVF010000505.1:3424-4272 GCA_964630575.1 uncultured Burkholderiales bacterium
GGGGCGGGGGGAGGGACGGCGCGTGGTGCTCTCTAGGACGAGTTTTCCCAGGCGCAGTTCCCGATGCTCTCGCACGCATCGGGCACTAGGGTCGTATTGCAAACGAGTTTCCTCTTCGAACTGCTCGAAGAGCTCTTCCCAAAGGAGCTCTTCGTTGAGGCAGCAGAACAGCCCGACCGAACCTCGCGGGCCCTGACCGCTGCGGGGATGGGTGGACAAGATGAGACCGAGCTTGGAGTCGGTTGGAGCGTGGGGCTCAAAGAGAAGGGCTGGTTGTTGGGCGTCGGCGCAGACGGCTCGACCGTCGCAGAACTCGGCTAGGGTCTCGGAAAAGCAAGCCAAGAGCAGGGCCTTCAAAGAACGCTTCGATCCCGAGGCAGAGCGCGGGATCAGGATCTTGGCCAGTCTCTTGGCCAGCCGGGAGTCGATGCTGGTGGCTCGACTCTCGATGGGTTCGCTCTTGGACCCTGTGGGCCCGGACTCTAGAGCTGTACACCACCTTAGGATATCCCGCTGGGAGTGCCCGGACTCGTGGGCGTGTAAAGCAAAATTGGCAATCCTCACCGACAGAGGAAGCTCTAGGACTCGCCGCCCTCTGTCGGTGAGGTCCCCACGGTTTGAGAGCAGGCGATGCTGGTGACACCAGCGCGTGGCCTTGGAGAGTTTTTCGGGGTTGGGTTGATGGAGCCAAGGAAAGGGGGCCGAATCGGTGTGAGCCCTGGCTGCGGCCAAGAAGAGCACCACGGTTCGATAGTCGGCCTGTTCCATCTCGGGTGTGGGAAAGGCGGCTCGGTGGATCTCTTCGTGCTTGGTGAGCAAGCGGTGGCACCAACCGGGACCGAGGCGTC
>CAZVVF010000506.1:0-4266 GCA_964630575.1 uncultured Burkholderiales bacterium
CAGTCTCTCGGTGTTTCCTCTAGAGAAAGGGCGCCGACGTTGGGGGTCATTCGCCAGCTGTTGTGTCCCGTTTGATGCCGAATCGGAGGGGACGAGATTTCAGGTAGTGCCTCCCCAAAGGAGGGGGCGTTGAAAGAAGTTCTAAGCCATGAGCCTAGCCCTGCTGTCATTTTGTTAACGCCTGAGTTTTGACTTGGACGATAAAGATTGCTAGACTTCGGGCGAATCTTGAGAGGATAGATGATTTTGACTTCAATCGGTGTAGCAACGGCGTTTTTTGTCGGATTTGGGCTGACCCTTTGGGCCACCCCCCAAGTCAAGAAGCTAGCCACGCGTTGCGGGGCTTTAGATCAGCCGGATGCTAGAAAAGTTCACAATACTCCCATGCCGCTCTGGGGCGGGCTTGCAGTCTCGCTCTCGGCCACTCTAGCCTTCTTGTTAGCCCTTTTTGGGGTGAGCGATCTCGCACTCTCAGATCGTCAACTCTCCGGAGTCATCGCGATCGTATTCTGCTCGCTCTTTATAGTGGGTATCGGAATGTTCGATGACCGCTTCGGAATGGCGGCCAAGACGAAGTTGATCGCCCAGATAGGCCTGTCTTTTATTCTGGTGGGCGCTGGCGTTAGAATCGACTTTTTCAGTCTTCCCTTTCTAGACGACGTCATCTACCTCAACCAGTGGCAGTCTCTGGGGATCAGTATGCTCTGGCTGGTTGGGGTTACCAATGCGGTCAATCTCCTGGATGGGCTCGATGGATTGGTCGCTGGTGTCGCCTGTGGTTCGGCCACCGTGCTGGCTATCGTGGCTGCGGTCAATGGTCAGTGGCTCCCGGTGCTCGCCATGGCTGCTTTGGCCGGTGCTGCGCTCGGCTTTCTTCGCTACAACTTTAACCCCGCCCAGATCTTTATGGGAGATACGGGGAGTCTCTTCCTTGGGATTATGTTTGCGAGTTGGTCGCTCCTGGGTTATCTCAAGACCACGGCGACTGTCGCTTTGACAGTGCCCATTCTGCTGGTGATGGCGGTGCCTCTGCTCGACACGAGCTTTGCGATACTGCGTAGAGGTCTGGCGCGTCAGCCGATCTTTAAGCCCGACAAAGGGCATTTGCATCACCGTCTCCTCTCCACGGGAATGTCTCAGAAGCAGGCCGTGGTTACGATTTACGCTATCAACACCGCTTTTGGCTTGGCCGGCTTGGCCATGGCCTGCGTCATCAATTAAGAATTAGGGAGTTCCCCTGTGTCCATAGACCCGCTACGAGTCCTTACTGTCTTTGGAACTCGTCCCGAGGCCATTAAAATGGCCCCAGTTGTGAAAGCTCTGAAGGCTCATCCTCTCACTGAGGTAGAAGTCGCTGTTACAGGTCAGCATCGAGAGATTCTCGACCAAGTGTTGGAACTGTTTGAGATCGTTCCCGATAGCGATCTCAATATCATGCAGCCGCGGCAGACTCTCTACACCATCACTTCCAATGCTCTCAACGGCATGGCTCCTGTCCTGCAGGCGTCGCGAGCAGAGGTGACCCTGGTTCAGGGGGACACGACCACGGCTTTTGCTGCCGGGTTGGCGAGTTTCTACGCTAAGATTCCGGTCGGCCATATTGAAGCAGGGCTGCGGACCAATGATGTTTACGAGCCGTTTCCTGAAGAGATGAACAGGCGGTTGCTCTCTACCATTGCTCAGTATCACTTCGCGCCTACAAAGGGGTCGCTGGAGAACTGTTTGGCTTGTGGGATCGCCCGTGATCAGATCTATGTGACTGGCAATACGGTTACCGACGCTCTGCTGCAGATCGCCGAAACCTTGCCTGCGGGTCTGCCGGAGGGGTTGGTGGACCTGCCGCCCGGTGCTCGCTATGTTCTAGTGGAGACTCACCGGCGTGAAAATCTGGGTGAGCCGATGCGAGACGTTTGCTTGGCCTTGAAGGATCTCGTCGACCGTCATAGCGACCTTCACGTGGTCTTTAGTGTGCATCCCAATCCGGCTGTCCGCGATGTCGTTTTTCCGGAGCTGAAAGGCCGCGAGCGAATTCATCTTCTCGAGCCAGTGGACTATCCGACTCTCATTCGTTTGATACGGGAGTGTAAGTTTATCCTGACCGACAGTGGCGGTATTCAGGAGGAGGCTCCGAGCCTGGGTAAGCCCGTTCTGGTTCTTCGTCGTCAGACGGAGCGTCCAGAGGGGGTCGATGCCGGTGTGGCGGAGTTGATGGGTACGGACCGAGCTAAGATCGTGTCGAAGGCCTCTGAGCTTTGGTCGGATGAGGCTGCGTTTCGGAAGATGAGTCAGGTGGCTTCTCCTTACGGCGATGGTGAGTCCGCTCGGCGTACCGTTGAGGCGCTCTTGTTTGAGATGCGAGGGGTCGGTAGCCGACCTAGCGAGTTCCTGGCGGAGGCCGTTGGTCTAACCTGATGGATGAGAAAAAGACTCCCCTCAGCAATGAGGAGGAGCAACTCGCTCGCAGTGAGGCCGACCTGCAAAGGTTGGAGGGGCGCCTGGAGTCGCTGCGTGAACCTGAAGGTGGTGGGAACCGCCAGTTCGCCAGAGGCGTAGGCCTGGTGGCTAGTTTGGGTTTTGTCCTTGCGGGTTGTTTGTACGGTGGACTCTTGCTCGGGGACTATCTCGTCCTCAAGACCGGCTATCCGTTCTTTCAATTGGGCGGGGTTTTGTTGGGCTTGGTGACGGCGCTCTTTGCCGGTGTCAAGCTCTTGAAGCCGCTCATGGGACCGAGTGAATAGATGGGCCCTGTTGTCTTCTCTATAGCCTCCTTTGTCGCAGGCGCGATTTTGGGAATATTGAACTTTCGAGGCTTCGTTAATTCGGTCCGATCTCTGGATCCTGAGGCTCCAAAATCGGGTCTTGGGAAGCAGGTTGTAAAGGCCGGAATATTTCGTCACGTTTTTGTTTTTTTTGCAGGAATTTGCTTGATACGGGTTGCAAGCCTCCCCCCAATCCCGCTCTGCGCCGGACTTCTCGTAGGGACGTTTGTCTGTCGATTGAAGACCTGGCGCGGTTTTGAGTAACGAGAGGAATTTTGCATACAATGAGTACGATATCGATGCTGTTTGCATCGGCACCATCTCACGGTGGATTCGGTCTCCATCACCAACTCGTGGTGATGTCGACGGTCCTTGTGGTCGGAGTTCTTATCTTGCTGGGTCTTCTGGCTCGAGGTCAGATCGGCATTGTTCCTCACGGCTTCGGGGCTGCCTTTGAGCATGTTTTCGACTGGATAGATGGAATGTGTTCGGATATGATCGGACGAGGGGGTCGTCAGTACGTCCCTCTGCTAATGTCCTTCTTTCTGTTTATCTTGGCTTCGAACTGGAGTGGGTTGCTCCCACTGCCGGTCTTTACGGTGCACGCGGATACTCAGGTTGCAACGAGCCACGCTTCCCCAGAGGATATCGGTCGTGAGATCGAGTCGGATGAGCCGATCACGTCAGAGGATCACGCTCCTCACTTCGCTTACGAGGCGCCTACGGTGTCGTTTAATACGACCCTGGCCTTGGCTGTGATTTCGTTCCTGGCGTTTAACTGGTTCGGTATCAAGAAGAACGTGTTTCCCTCAGCAGGAGGGCACGCGAGCGATCACGACGGAGATGAGCATCATCACCATTCTGGCGGTGGCATTGCGGGTATCTTCAGCTGGTTGGGGCACTTTGTTCAGCCCACGCCGATGCTGTGGAATTCCTTGGACGGGATGATGAGAAATCTACTGGTCCCTCCACTCTGTCTTCTGTTTTTGTGTCTGAATATTGTTGAAGAAGTAGCTAGGATTTTGTCGCTCTCTATTCGATTGTTTGGTAATATCTCCGGCGAGCACCAAGTGAAGGTGAATCTGCTCGGCGTTCTTGCTACGTTCTTGAATAGTTCTTGGTCGGCTTTTAAGGTTGGAAGTCTCGTGCAAGGGCCTGGTTTTCTCGCCCTGGCTGGTCTTATCTGGGGAGCTTCGATCTTTGCGACGCTGCTCGGCGCTTTGGCTGGGTTCGTCCAAGCTATGGTTTTTATGATTTTAAGTTTGGTGTACATTGCCCACGCTGTGGCCGATGAGCATTAATGGTTGGTTAAACGAAGCCGTCTGGCTTCATAATTTATGTAATTGGACTCTAAGGAGGAGGTAACGATGAAAAGTCTTTATGGACAATTCTCGAAGGTTTGTTGGATTTTGTTGGCGCTGGTAGTACCGGCTCTGGCTCAAGATGGTGGAGTGATGGATGCTGATGGTTATATCGCTCTAGGTGCTGCTCTCGCTATCGGTATCGG
>CAZVVF010000507.1:0-4257 GCA_964630575.1 uncultured Burkholderiales bacterium
TGAGCCCGGTCTCTCTTTTCCGAAGAGTTCACCTGGGCGATGTTGTCTCGATTGACCTGAATAAAGGAAATGGTCATCATGAGCAACACCCCCATGACCATCATCACGCTAATCAATGCGATTCCTTTTTGTATCGGCACCCTCATGATAACTCCTCGCGCCTAAATGTCCGGCCAAGTGTTCTTGGTCTTCAGCAAAAGACGAAACTGTATCGATTCATCACCCTTCTTATTCGTGCCCGCCACGTTCTGGCCTTTCTCCCGCAAACGACACACCACGGTGACAGTATTCTCGCTCACATCCGCCCGACACTCGAAGTGTTCCACCTGACTCGACAACACCGTGGAAGAGACCACCGAAGTGTTCAAAGTCGGATCATCGCGAAGGTTGGAAGACAGCGCGGAGTAAGGGCTGTTCCAGCCCGCCAGTGGTATCCCCGGAGGTTCGATATCCTGTCGAACCAACCGACCGGTCGCTTCCTGAGTCGCGTAGTAGACGGTGTATCGGTTCCATCGAGGCAATCCCAAGCCCGCCTGAAAATTGGAGGGGTCATTCCAATCGGAAAGAGAGCCCAAACCCACACCATCGCGGCGAAGCCCGCTCACGAGGCGTTCTTGCACACTCACCGTGTGAAAATCCGAAAGAGCGAGGTCCTTCTTGAGCCGAGACGAGATTCGCCGAGCATCCCCCTCCAAGCCCTGGCGCAAGCTGGTATGACCAAACATCCTCACGCCGTAGATCATAATGGCAACAACCAAGGCCAGAATGGCCAGGAGCACAGACATGGAAACGACCAGCTCCAAGAGACTGTTCCCGCTTGCGACCTGATGGCGCCAAGAGCAGGCCTCAGTTTTCATGATAGACCACTCGTGCCGTCTTCACAAAATTCTTACCCATACCCACCCGGTCGTCCTCGCCCCACCAACTCACCGTGATCTCGATGAGATACAGCACCCCCAAGGAGTTGGTCGCGGTGGCCCCACGCACCACAAACTCATCAATGTCATAAGTGTAGGTCTCTTCACTGTCGGAGTTCTGAAGACGCACCGTTTCCGTCTCAGGAATATCGATATCGGCCATCCCCCAATTGGGGGGACCGATCAGGACTGCCTTTTCCGCGATCGACTCGGCCAACAGACGCCCCACGGTCGCGTGTGACGACTTGCTCTGGGCTCCCATCGACTTGGTGAAAACACCGACCACGATAAGCCCCACAACGGCCAAAAGGCCCAAGGCCAGAATGACCTCAGCGAGTGTCACACCACCCTTTACCCCTCTCGCCGACATGCCTGTGATTATATCACAGAGAGTCCGCTACCGCCTCCGGGTTTTCCGATCGGAGCTCCACTTTAACAATAACTTCGGTCTTATCGGATGCGAATTTCAGGCCAAAGTCGATGACCTTCTTCTTCAGCCCGTACTTCTTGTTCAGCAACCTCTTGGCCTCATCGAACTCACAGCCCCCTTCGATCAAGGAGGCCACTGCCGTGTAGAGCTTTCCGTGTTTGCCTCCGGAGCTGTCCGACCATCCTATACGGACCTCAGGATTCTTACGGATTCTCTTGACCTTCCAGGACTGTCCGCGCGTGGTCATGTAGACGGTCTCCCCATCCAGAGCAAACCACATGGGGCTGGACACTCCTTGACCGTTTCGCTTAAAGGTGGTCAGCAGACAGAAGTCTTTTTTCTTCAGTACTTCAGAGAGTTTTGTCACGCTTTTCTCGTCTCCAAATGGCGGGCTTGTCGCTGGGGCAGGTTGGCCCTTGTCTGCCGATTCCGGTCTTTGTCCAACAGGATTTGTGCCGACTCCACCCCCCGCTCATCACGCAGAAACTCAGCCAAATAGGCGCCCAATTTTCGGGCCGAGATTCCAAACGTTGAGCCGAGCTTCTCGTAGAGCCAATCGGAAAACTGCAGAAAGCTCCAGAAGGCCGACTCGCCCTCCAGCAAGGCCTCTAGCAAAGCGGGAAATCGTCCGCTGTTGGCGGTGATATCCCAATAGCGGGAAAACCGCTGAAGCCTCTGGAGTTCAGCAAAGCTGAGGTGAGCGGTCTGCAAGACTTCATAGGGTGCCTGGGCTGAGTACAGCATGCCCCACTCTGGACCAGCCAAGGTTATTGGCGTACCCCGCAAGCGCTTGAGAATACCGACCTGTATCTCGGCCACTCCCAACGACCACAACTGATCAAACCCCTTGCCAAACCCCTCAAAGCTCTCACCGGGAAGCCCTGCGATCAGGTCGGCGTGAACATGAACACCGGTGTGTGTGGCCAAAAAGGAAAGGTTCGAACGCAGAGCCTCAAAGTTCTGGCGCCTCCCGATCCGATCGCAAACCTCAGGGTCAAAGCTCTGGATTCCCACTTCAAACTGGAGAACACCATCAGGAAAGGCCTCGATCAGCGGCTTGAGGGAATCCGGCAGCCGGTCAGGGATCATCTCAAAGTGAAGAAACATCCCTTCTCTGTATCGCTCCAGGAAGAAGGAGAGGATCTTCTCCGAGGTGGAGGCCTTAAGATTGAACGTTCGGTCTACAAACTTAAAATGGAGCACTCCCCTCTCGATAAGGGTCTCCATCTCCTGTAGAAACGTATCCAGTTCAAACGCGCGTACGGACCGGTCCAAGGACGAGAGACAAAAATGACACTTGAACGGACAGCCCCGAGAGGCCTCGACGTAAACGATGCGCCCGTGCTCCAGGTCGAAGTCCGAATAGAACGGGTAGGGCGAGCGCAAGCTTTGCAAGTCGGGCAAACCACCGATCAGAACCTTCTCTTTGGGTCGCTCTTCATTCAAGAGTTGAGCGCACAGTTCTGCCAAAACGAGGTCTCCCTCTCCCTTCACAAGGTAGTCGGCCAGGCCGAAGATCTCAGTGTCTTGCCATTCGTGACTCACCTCGGGTCCACCGATGACGATCTGAATATCCGGTCGGAGCGCTTTGATCAGGTGGGCGATCCGAGTCAGACAGTCCACGTTCCAGATATACACGGACAGGGCCACAATGCGAGGTTCGCAATGGAGGATCTGCTCCACGACATCGCGCTCCCGAACACCCAAACTCCACTCCTTGATAGTGGCTCTGGCTTGCAGGGCTCCAAGATTGGCAAACAGATAGCGAAGTCCGAAAGCCGCGTGCTGAAACTTGGCGTTCACGGTGGCCAAAACGATATCGGCCATCAACTAATCTCCGAGGTCTCTTCTGGATGTTCTCTGAGACAGCGGCGGGATCTGGAAGGTTCTTTCGCCTACGGTGGGATGATTCACGGTGAAAACTCCTCCGTTGAGAGAAAGCTCGAGATCCAGCGCCAGCATGCCCAGTTGATCGGTTTTGAACGGCACCACCTCGCTGCCATCCAAGGAGCAGCGGACCTCTTGAGCCGGTACCGCATTCCCCCACTTATCCACGGATTGAATCTTGACCGTGACCTTCTGAAAGGAATCGTCGTCATCCATCGCTTTGGCACCGGTGGTCACGAAATGTAGGGTTTCTGCGACCCCTCGCTCCAACTCGAAGGTCTTGACCTCACTCAGCGGCCCTGCCAGCACTTCTATCTTGGCTTTACCAGGAACTCGTATGGATTGAACGTTGACCTTGATCTCACCACCGGATGTGACGGCTGTCGTAGGCTCGACCGTCACCCCTCTAGCAGAAATGCGGACCTCGGTTCCATCCGGGACCTTCTTGCCAGTTGGTGTCGTAAGGCTCACAGACAGGTGGCAACGGCTCGCGCCATCGGCGGGCAAGGAGGTCTTTTCAAAGTTCCACTGAGCCTTATCGGGGTACAATCTCTCTCTCTTGTCCTTGACTAAGAGCGCCGTTGCCACGGGCTTCTCTCTGCTTCGATTTCGTGGGCCGTCGGAAACGATATGGCTGCCGATCACCATGTTCACGGAAGCCCCACCATCAAAATTGACAGCGTCCTGCACGCCCAGACCCTTGAGCCAAGTCACTAAGGGCCCGAACTGAGAGCCTTCCTTGTGGTTGTCGCTGTAGCCGGTCACGGTGGCGAACATCAGTTGACCGCCCTTGGTCAAGCCCACCACCGTTCGCGCAGCAACCCTAGTGATGTCGTTCCCCTTGGGGCCCAACTCCTCCAGGTCGGCCGTAATCTTGGCCACCCCAGCCTTGATCAAGCGTGGTCCCCCGCCCAGCGCGATGTGGGCCTTCGACCAGTCCCCGCCGTCGAGGTCTTTGATCTGAGCGCCGGCAGCGGCAATGCGACCAAAGAGTGCTTCCCCTGTTTCGGTCAGTCCAAAGCC
>CAZVVF010000508.1:0-4252 GCA_964630575.1 uncultured Burkholderiales bacterium
CACTACTGGTTCTTTCTGAAAGGGACGAATAAACGTGTTTAAAAAAGTTCTGATCGCAAATCGCGGAGAGATCGCTCTTCGCGTTATTCGAGCTTGTAAGGAACTGGGCATTGAGACCGTGGCCATACACTCGGATGTAGACCGGAAAACTCTGCCCGTCCGCACAGCCGATGAACGGGTTTGTGTTGGACCGGCGCCATCCATGAAATCCTATCTCAATATTCCCCAAATTCTCACAGCTGCAAAGCTCACAGAGGCCGATGCCATACATCCGGGCTACGGATTCTTGGCGGAACGCCCCGACTTTGTGGAGATCTGTGCCGAGCAGGGAATCACCTTCGTGGGTCCCAGCGCCAAGAGTATGAGGCTTATGGGCGACAAGGCTGAAGCCCGCAAGACCATGATCGCAAACGGTGTGCCGGTGCTTCCCGGTACCGACGATATCGCCGATGTCGAAGCGGCGCGAGCGTTTGGGCAAGAGCACGGGTTTCCACTCATGATCAAGGCCGCCGCTGGTGGCGGTGGCAAGGGCATGCGGGTGGCTCACGATGCCTCTGAACTGGAGCGTCTCTTCGAACAAGCGAGCAACGAAGCCGAGTCTGCCTTTGGCGATGGTCGTATCTATGTGGAGAAGTTCCTAGCCAGAGCACGCCACATTGAATTCCAGATCATGGCCGACCGTCACGGTAACGTGATTCATCTCGGAGAGCGCGATTGCAGTGTTCAGCGCCGCAACCAGAAGCTCATCGAGGAATGCCCATCGCTCGTGCTGTCACCCGAAAAGCGGGCCCAAGGAGGCGCGATCGCGGTCAATGCTGCCAAGGCTTGCGACTATGAGGGAGCCGGGACGGTGGAGTTCCTCTACGATGAGAAGTCCGAAGAGTTCTTCTTCCTGGAAATGAACACCAGGATTCAGGTCGAGCACCCCGTCACCGAAGAGGTTTGCGGTATCGACCTCGTCAAGGAGCAGCTGCGGGTTGCAGCGGGCCACAAGTTGTCTCTATCGCAGGACGACATGGTCATGCGAGGTCACGCGATCGAGTGTCGCATAAACGCGGAAAAACCCGATGAGGGATTCACCCCGAGCATCGGGACCATCGAAAAGCTTCACTTCCCTGGAGGTCCGGGTGTGCGCATCGACTCCTACCTGACGACGGGGTCCAAGGTTCAACCCTTCTACGACTCCTTGCTGGCCAAGGTGATCACCTATGGTGCCGACCGCGATGAGGCCCTCGCTCGTATGCGAAGAGTCCTGGACGAGATGATCATCAAGGGGATCTCCACAACGGCGAGCTTCCATCGCGGATTGCTCGACAACGCCTATTTCTTGCGCGGTGATGTTCACACCACTTTTGTAGAAACGGAATATCGAGGAGAGGCCAGTGGCAGCTAGGGACATGTCGAAGCGACAAGTCAGCCCAAGAAGCAGGGCCAGAGTTCTGGCAGTGTCGGGACTGTATCAACTGGACCTTCTCGATAAGGATCTGACTAAGGTCATCGAAGAGGTCCGCAAGGGTGCCAGCGATGAGGAGTCCACCTTGTACTATCTCGCCCAAGATGACAGAGCCGCGGCTCTGGACTTCTTTGAGGGGTTGCTGCGAGGCACCTGGGAGAACCGCAGTGCCATCGATGACCGCTTGCGCTTGAACCTCGAAAACTGGTCCTTGGAACGGGTCGGTCAGGTGGAGCGGGCCATCTTGAGACTCGGTAGCTTTGAGCTGTTGTATCGTGACGATATTCCAAAAAATGTCACCTTGAATGAAATGGTGGAATTAAGCAAGAGTTTTTGCGACTTAAAGTCGAAAGACTTTATAAATGGGGTACTCGACTCGATCGCCCCATAAGGAGCGGTGTGACTAAAAGCGAAAAGGCGAATAAACGAAGAAAAGGCTGCTTGCGGTGGCTTCTGCTTCTCTTTCTTCTTTTCTTAGGCGGTACGGTGGCCTGCTTTCTGGTCGGCCTGTCCGTCGTCAAACACTTCTCTCGGGGCCTGCCTGATGTGAGTTCGCTCAAGGGTTATGAACCCAGTCAGACCACCCGTATCTATGCCAGCACGGGCGAACTGATCGCGACCCTCTTCAAAGAGAACAGAACCTACAGCAAAGTTGAAGAGATCGCCCCTGCCATGCTCGACGCCATCGTGGACGTTGAGGACAGTCGGTTCCGCGAGCATATCGGTGTTGACCCTCGCGGTGTCCTGCGTGCGGCCGTCTACGACCTTCGCCATCAGGGAGCTCACCAGGGTGCCTCCACCATCACGATGCAGCTGGCTCGGAACCTCTTCCTCAATCCCACCAGAACTCTGGACCGGAAGATCAGAGAGGTCTTGCTCTCCTTGGAGATCGAAAAACGGTTCACCAAGGATGAGATCTTGGAACTCTATCTCAACCAGATCTACTACGGCTCGGGTGCTTACGGGATCTCCTCTGCATCGGAACTCTACTTCAACAAGAAGCCGAGCGAGCTCTCCATTGCCGAGGCCAGTCTGCTGGCCGGATTGCCCCAAGCGCCGAGTGAATTCAGTCCTTTTGTCGATGAGCGGGCTGCCAAGATGCGGCAGATCCTCGTTTTGGGCCGAATGCGCGACACCGAGGCCATCACCCAGCAAGAGTACCGCCAGGCTTTAGATGAAACCAAGGCCTTCAAATTTGAGAAGAAGCGTTCCGACGTGGAATACGAGATTCTCAAATACCCCTATTTCACCACCTATGCTCTGCGAACACTCTCAAAGAGGTACTCGGAAGAGTTGCTCTATCGTGGTGGACTGACCATTCACACCACTCTCGACATCAAGCTGCAGCAACAGTGTCAACGAATACTGACTCGGATGATCCAAACCGATGGCAAGAAGCTCGGCGCCGACACTGGTGCGATCGTGCTCATAGAGAACAAGACCGGTTATATCCGAGCTTTGGTCGGTGGAACGGGCTGGAGTCAAGAGAACCAGTTCAACCGTTCTTGGCAAGCTCGCCGACAGCCAGGGTCAACCTTCAAGCCTCTTGTCTATGCCGCAGCGCTCGAACAAGGCTGGACACCGGAGTCCAAGATTGAAGATGCTCCGCTGGTCGTCACCCTACCGGCCGGTGAAGTGTGGAAACCCAAGAACTCTGACCGAACCTATATGGGGGAGATCACTCTCGCCACGGCGCTGAAGTTCAGCCGCAACGTGGCGGCTGCCCGTCTGGGCCAAAAGATCGGCCTGGACTCGGTGATAAAGCTCGCTCGCAAGGCTGGGGTCGAGGAGGAGTTGCCACCGCATCCCTCACTCGCCTTGGGCTCGATAGAGATTACACCGCTGGAGATGGCCACCGCCTACACCATTTTTCCGAATGATGGAATCGGGGTTGAAGCTGTCGCCATCAAGAGGGTCGTTGATGGCACAGACGAGGCCGTGGAGGAGCATCACTTCGCCAACAAGAGAGATGTGATCAGTTCCAAAACAGCCCAGTCGATGGTCAGCATGATGCGCGGAGTAGTGGAGGAGGGGACGGCCACCAAGGCGGCCCTGAAGAACCATCAAGCCGCTGGGAAGACCGGGACCACCGACAGCTTTCGAGACGCCTGGTTCGTGGGTTTTACCCCTGACTACACGGCCGCGGTATGGGTGGGTAAAGACGACAACTCCCAGATGAAAAAATCTTACGGCGGTGATCTGCCGGCGCGAATCTGGAAACAGGTTATGAACGCGGCTCTAAAAGACCGTGAGCCTACCAAGTTCTTCAGCGATCGACTCACCGATGAGGGCTCCTCAGAGGCTTCGGCAGAGTCCGGTGCCAGCGCCGGGGACACCGGAGCACCTGCACAGAGCAAGGCCAAGGTCATCCTCACGGTGTGCAAGGAGACCCGTCTGAGAGCTCAGCCCGGCTGCCCGGCCATCGTCAAGGTCGAAGTCGAGTCGGCAGCAGACGTCGACTGGTGTCCGCGCCACTCGGACCAAGCGCCTGTGGTGGACAGTTGGATGGACGCCCAGCCCGTGGTGACAGACCCGAGTGAACCTTACAGACGCCCGACCATTAGCGAGGCGAACCAGCATCAAGACCCCAACTCGGAGTACCCCCCGGTCACCGACAGCGGGGAGAATCAAGGCACCACCGCGCCTCTGGACAACTCCTACACCGACTCGATGGAGGCCGACGGCAGCCCACGGGGACAGAGACATCAGGGGTCAGTGAGACCGGTAGAGTCGATCGACACCATCGAGTCCGTCAGGCCGATGAACGGTCACCGTCGAGGGCAACGGACTCGATGGTGT
>CAZVVF010000509.1:0-4248 GCA_964630575.1 uncultured Burkholderiales bacterium
CGGCGCTCAAGTCAAAAGGTTGTATGTGGACCCTCCTGCTAATCATCCCCATACGCGACTTGGGCGCTCTTTTTTTTGAAAAAATCACTCCAAAAAATGCGAATTCAGCAGGAAAAGTGAGTTATTGTGCCCAGGGATTGGGCAAAAATGCAGGAACACCCGTGCGTAAACGCAACCTCCAGGGCATATGAATACCGATTTCGCGGGCTTCGGCCTGCGCCAGACCCTTTTGCAAGCCCTTGGCGAGCTTGACTATACTCAACCGACACCAGTCCAGGCTGCCGTCATTCCCCCAATGCTCGAAGGGCGTGATGTGATCGCGCAAGCTCGAACTGGAACCGGAAAAACCGCAGCATTCGCACTCCCTGCGCTCCAGAACATCGACTCCAAATCCTCCAAAACTCAGGTCCTTGTGCTCTCGCCTACGCGAGAGCTCGCCAAGCAAGTCGGCCAAGCTTTTGAACAATACTCCAACCACGAACCAACCAGCATCCTTACCATTTACGGTGGTGCCTCCTACGGATTCCAAAAGAGCGTCCTGCGAAAGGGTGCAGCCATAGTGGTCGGAACCCCGGGACGAATGCTGGATCTCATTCGGCAGGGGAATCTCAACCTAGAATCCGTCAAGCTGCTGGTTTTAGACGAAGCCGACGAAATGCTGAGCATGGGCTTTACCGAAGAGGTCGAAGAACTGATCAGTCACCTTCCAGAGACTAGACAGACCGCGCTCTTTTCCGCGACTCTCCCCAAAGAGATTCAGCGACTAGCCAACAAATCGACCCAAAATCCCGTGAAGGTGAATCTCTCTCAGGAGCTTTCCACCCGAACCGTAAGCCTAGGCTACTTCCTGGTCAGGGAAAACGACAAGATTGCTGCCGTCACACGCCTCTTTGAGATGGAAGAGGTGTCCGCTGCTCTCGTCTTCTGTCGGACACGGGCCCAAACGAGCATCCTATCCTCAAAGTTGACGAGCTTTGGAATCCCAGCAGAACCCTTGAGCGGAGCCATGGAGCAGGATGCTCGGGAGATGGTTCTGCGGCGTTTTCGCAACGAGAACTTTCGGGTTCTCGTAGCCACCGACGTCGCCGCGCGGGGCTTGGACATCGATCACCTCTCCCACGTTATCAACCTGGACCTCCCCCAGAGCCCTGACACCTTTGTACACCGCATCGGACGGGTAGGCCGCGCAGGCCGAACCGGTATCGCTCTGACTCTGGTCACCCCTAACGAAGAGTGGAAACTCAAACGCATCGAGCGAGCCCTCAAGCGAACCATCGAGAAGCGCAAAGTCCCCTCCAAAAAAGACATCATGCGAGTCAGACTCGACCATCTCTACTCTCAGATGAGCAAGTGGCTCGAAAGCGACCGATGCAAAAAGGAGATCACCTATGTGGAAGAACTCCAGGCAGCAGGCTATGACGCCAAAAAAATAGCGGCCGCGGCCTTAAAACTCGCCACGGCCTCCCAAAAGGAACAGCCGATCGCCGAAATGTCCGAAGAGGAGATCGTCAGCAAGGCCAAACCGGCCCACAGAGACAGACGCGGCCGAGACGGTGGTCGCAGCCGAGGCAACTCGGTTCAGATGGTCGCGACCATTGGCAAACAACAGGGCCTCAAAGTCAAAGAGCTGATCTTTGTGCTCACCAAGTTTGGCAAGGTTCCCACAAGGGCCGTTGGAGACATCAGAATCAGCAAGACTCGCTCTTTTGTCGATGTTCCTAAAGACTGCGTCAACAGCATCCTGAAAGGGAATCAGGATTATAAGATCGGCCGACACAAGTTCTCCTTCTCGGTCGATACCCGATAGCACATCAGCCTCCGACCGCTCCCCAGGCTGGCTTGAGTTCGCTCTGACCGGCCTGGGGAACGGATCCGTGTGTAGGCTCTCGTCGGTCGAACTTCGAAAGCAGAATTATGATTGGGTCAAGCCGATTGCAGGCCACTAGAGTTCCATGAGAGCCTCGGCGCTCTCGGTCCTGTTGGTTCTGCTTTGCCTGTGCACGAACGCGCGCGCGGAGGCCTTTGACCCCTCCCGAACGTTCGTCCTGATCGTTGGGGTGCTGCAATGGGACTCCCCAAACATTCCCGGATTCCCTACCGTGGGCCGCCAGGACAGCGAACTCTCGGCCGTCTTGCGAGAACGCGGAGTTCCCCAGGACCACATTCGCGTGCTCCTCGACGAGGCCGCGACCCTGCAAAATATCCTCGCAGCCCTCGCCGAGTTGGGCCAGCGCGCCGGAAAGAACGACACCCTCTTCTTCTACTACGCAGGCCACGGCGTCCGCAGAAACGACAAGGTCCAGTTCCTCAACTACGACTGGACACCGCAGCGCGCTCTGGGTATGGAACAACTGAGTCAAGCGATTCAGCAGACCTGGCCGGGTGACCGGGTTATGCTGTTTGCTGATTGCTGCTTCTCCGGGGGGCTTTCGCAGGTGGCGACCGAGTTGGCAGAGGCCGGGATTCCATCGCTCGCTCTGACTTCGGCCTCAGCCCTCATCCCCTCGCAGGCCAACTGGACCTTCACCATGGCCTTGAACGACGCTCTGCGGGGCCTTCGCTGGACAGACCAGCACAACGACCGCCGGATAACTCTAGACGACCTCGCCACCACCATTCAGGAAGCCATGGAGCACAGCGAGCACCAAGCCAGCAGCTATCACAACTGTGGGATCCCAGAATCCCTGTTGCTAGCCACCGTCCAAGACATCTCGGCCAAACCCCGAATTCCGGAACCCTTCTCCGCCTACCAAGCGGTACAAGTGTGGTGGCAAGGTCAGTGGCAACCCGCCAGAATTTTGAGTTTTGATGGAGACTCGTTCCAAGCCGAGATCCAGAGGTATCACAACCGAGAGACCGTTGAGGTTCAGCGAAGCGATATCCGCAAGGTTCCCGAGAAGCCCATTCTTCTCGACGATGCCACAGCTCTGTCCTTGGCAAACCCCGGAGGCAAGTATCAAAATCTCTTGTTCAAGTTCAAGAGCGAGAACGACTACCTCAACTACCTAGGCTTTCGCGAGATCGGGTACCGAGAATCGACCGATTACGGCTCTGAGACCTCTCTACCGGCCGGATACTGGGTCTATCTCTATCCCAACTGGTACATCTGGGAGAAAGAGCGCGACGAAAGCCGCGATCCCCTGCGCTAAACCCTGGTCCCAAACTCCGAGGTTGAGACCAGAGAGCCGCCGTCAGCCCTAGAGAAACTCCAAGGGGCTGCTCCAATCAACGCCCTTGAGCTCGCTCTTGTCGCCGGATGTCACCCGCACATCCTCAACCACCAGGTCGGCTCGAACGTCAGGCGGCTCAAAGGCGATGGCCATCGCCTGTGCCTCCTCTTCGCTATCAGCGTACACCAGGGATGTCTTGTTGAACGTGAGCCACTTCCCATCGTCATCCTCTAAGCGACCGCGCAGCTTGACCTCGAACAACTGACACTCGGTGGACGGAAGGCCCTCGATCAATCGCACAACACGAGCCGCCTCCCCCGCTCTTCGAAGCCCTAAGGACTGCTTGGCGAGATTGAGGGCGTTGACTCTGTCGCCGAGTTGCAACAGCTTCTTGGCCAGAGTGCCCAAGAGTTCCGCATTGTCCTCTTCGTGCAGATACGCTTCACCCAATTCCATGAGCGCTTCAGTCACTCGGTCGAGTTCCATGAGCGTCAGCAGACGGTGGGTGAGAGAGACCAAGCGCAACCTCTTGTCCTTTGTCGTCTGCAACACCCTGTGAAACATTTCCAGGGCCTTTTCCCTGTTGCCAAACTTCAACCTCATAAAGGCCTCGTTGAAGTCGATCTGGTCATTCTCGGCACCCGGGCAGTCACGAGCGGCCTCATAGGCCTCTAAGGCACCTTGAAGATCGCCTGATTCGGAGCGGTAGTTGCCCAACTGCATCCAGAGGGACCAAACACTGGGAGCCTCTTGGACACCGCTCTCAAGGACCTGCAGAGCGACGGGGAGCTGGCCTTTGCCGTGAAAAGACTTAGCCAAAATCTCGAACGCCCCGGAGAACCTCATTTTCAAGAGTTGATGACCGAGGTCTTTGGCCTGATCGAACTCCCCTCGGGCGAGACAGTCCTTGGCCTCACTGAAGATCGCTTCCAGACTCAAGATTTGGGCCCTCGCCGAATGTTCTGGATAAGAATGGCCGGAGTCAGAGATTGGCCCTGAGCCTTGGCTTTTTGGATCTTGCGGACCACCGACATCCCGCTGACCACGCGCCCAAAGGCCGCAAACCCCTGTCCGTCGG
>CAZVVF010000510.1:0-4230 GCA_964630575.1 uncultured Burkholderiales bacterium
AGTTGGGAGGGGGCGACCCCA
Organism: uncultured Burkholderiales bacterium; assembly: GCA_964630575.1. GTDB lineage: Bacteria > Vulcanimicrobiota > Xenobia > Xenobiales > JADMJV01 > JAEXNA01. The sequence goes on from CAZVVF010000510.1 coordinate 22, forward strand.
TTCTCGGCTACAAGCGCGCGCTGGCGGTGGGCGTGATAGCGGCGCTGATCCAGATAATCTTTTCCAAGTTCCGGGCGGCCACGCTCGGAGTCGCCATGTCGCCGTCTGTCGTCCACGGGATGTTGGCCGCCATCGGCGTGATCATCGTAGCCAAGCAGACGCACACGATGTTGGGAGTCAAGCCGGACGCGAAGGGCCCGCTTCATCTCTTGGCCGAGATACCACACTCTCTGGCTCACGCGAATCCGGAAATCGCCTTTATCGGATTCTTGTCGTTGGCGATTCTCTTCGGCTTGCCTTTCGTCAAGTCGCCTTGGGCCAAGAAAATTCCGGCCCCGATCGTCGTACTCTTGGTCACCATACCTCTGGGCTACCTCTTCAGGCTCGACCACTCCCACGTATACAGCTTCAGCGGTCACAGCTTCGGTGTTGGACCGGACTACCTGGTTCAGTTGCCGGGCAACCTGCTCAACGCTGTCACCGGACCAGACTTCTCCATGTGGAACAGCCTGGTCACTTGGAAGTACGTCGTCATGTTTGCCTTAGTGGGTTGCATCGAGTCGACCTTGAGCGTCATCGCCGTGGATTCTATGGACCCTGAGCGCCGAGCCTCGGACCTCAACAAAGACCTTCTGGCAGTCGGTATCGGCAATCTCATCTGCGGTTTCGTCGGTGGGCTTCCCATGATCTCTGAGATCGTGCGGAGCAAAGCGAATGTCGATGCTGAGGCCAAGAGCGGTTGGTCGAACTTCTTCCACGGACTTTTCCTCCTGTTGTTCGTGGCTCTGGTTCCGGGCTTGCTCCATCGCATCCCACTGGCCGCGCTCGCCGCCATGCTGGTGTACACCGGATTTCGACTGGCCTCACCAACCGAGGTCAAGCACGCCAAGGAACTCGGGCGCGACCAACTGATTCTCTTTGTGGTGACCCTGGTCGTCACCCTCGCCGTAGACCTGCTGGTGGGTGTGGCCACTGGGATCATACTGAAAATTTGTATGCACGTTTATCGCGGTGCCAAAGTTCAGTCGCTGGTTCGCCCCACGTTGGTCACAGAGGTTCACGACACAGAGATGCGCATCGTCTTAAAGGGCGCTGGAATCTTCACGACTTTGCTCAAAGTCAGAAAGGTGCTAGAAGCCCGTCCCTCCAATGTAAGGATGGTCATCCTCGACGTAAGAGATACTGTCCTAGTCGACCATACCTTTATACGAAATTTGAGGGGAATGGCTGACGAGTGGGCGAGTACCGAGCTGGTATTCGAAGGTCTAGAAAACCTAGAACCAGCCTCTGATCACCCCCTGGCGTCTAGGAGGAAAGCATCGTGAATTTTGCTGTCCAGGAGATCGACGGACGCGCCGCCGAATTATTCGACTTCCAAAAACTGATTGAGCGAGTGAGCCATCTGCTGCCTGCTCAAGCTCCCATCCGTAGGTTTGTTCACCACAACACTCTTCACCACTTTCAGTCGCACGAATTTCACCAGGCGGTGAAAGAGGGTGCGGACCTGTTTCACTGCGAGCCGTACCCTACGGAGTCTTTCTTCGCAGACCAACGTCGTGCGAATCGGATTTTAGAGACGGACCTCGATGCTGTGGTCGAGCCCGATGACACGCCGCTACCCTTTGGGGGTTGGAATCGTGGCGAGTTTAGAAAATTTCGCTTGCGGAATCTGTTCACAGCGCCCCGAGCCTTGAGAGTGAAGTTTCTTTTGGATGAGGGCGACCTGCTTTACAAGTTTGACCCTGGTGTTTCACCGGATGCTCTGGAGCGGTTGAGCAAGGAGGGTGAGGCTGAGCGAGTCTTGGGCGCGCTTTGGAATATACTTCTAGAGTGTATCCCCTCCAAGAACCTCGCGGAGAATCCGGCGGAGAACTTTCAACAGTCTGACCTCCACTCTTTCATGATCCGTTTTTGTGGGGCCTATCTCGACCAGGGCATTAGCTATTGGCCGATGCCGGTTAAAGACGGGCTCTACAATGCCTTTTTGGCCCTCTACTCGACTCACGTCGGTGTTTCTGTACCCTGGCAGAGCGGTTTGCGCAAACGGCTCAAGTTGCAACTGAAAGAGGGCTGGAATTCGGCCGATGCTCTGGCCGACGCTTTTGCTCGTCTGGATATCAACACCGAGGATACCTACCAAGCTCTCGCTGACAGAGCGATGGCGCTCCGGGGCTGGGCTGGTATGGTTGCGAATCTGGAGCATCATCCCGACCTCGCTCCAATCAAGGCGCCACCCGTTACTCTGCAGGACTATTTGGCCATCTATTTCCAGCTGGAGGCTCACCTCAAGGAGTCCTCTACCGAGCCGGTGGCTTCGAGTCGTCGGAGCCGCGGACCCGACTACGAGCTGGCTTACGAGTGCTTCCTTTTGGCTCAGTTCGCCGGCCTGGGGCCGCAAGTCTTCGAGGACCGGAGCGTCGCGAGTGCTTGGGTTCGTGAAGTCAGCGACTTCAACGAACTCGAGCGCCGACGACTTTTGCTGTTGGCCTACGAAAGGCACTACCGCAACGAGGTCTTGGACGGACTCAGGGGGCACTGCTTGTCGGGTTTTTCTAAACCTATCCTCAAGCCCCGCTTCCAAGCCGTCTATTGCATCGATGACCGAGAAGAGTCGCTGCGGCGTCACATGGAAGAGCTGTCTCCCGAGTTGGAGACGCTTGGCTATGTGGGCTTCTATGGAATCGCCATGGCCTACCAAGGGCCCAGCGACCCGCACAGTCAGCCTCTGTGCCCACCGTCGATGACGGCCAGGCACCTGGTCCGCGAGGTTCAGATCGAAGGTCAGCAATCGGCGTCGTCGAGGACGGTTGGAGCTTTCAGGCAAACCCTGAGGGCCAGTCGCAATAGTGTCGTGCGCGGAGGAGTTCTCACCGCTGTAGCCGGTGTGTTGGCCGGTTTCCCCTTGGTGAGTCAGACACTTTTCCCCGGACTCAGCTTTCGTCTGGCTTCGGCCTTAGAGAAGCGCCTGGCTCCCCCGCCCAGAACCCGACTCAAGATCGAGAGACCGGAGGGCCAGGAGGCCAACGAGAACGGGTACTACGAAGGATTCACCGTGGCGGAGATGACCAAGATCGTCAAGGATGGTCTCGAGACCATGGGAGTCACCCATTTCGCTCCTCTCTTCACCCTGGTGGGTCACGGTTCGTCGAGTCTCAATAACCCTCACGAAGCGGCTCACGACTGTGGGGCGACCGGTGGTGGACGCGGGGGGCCCAACGCTAGGGCCTTTGCTATGATGGCCAATCACCCGGAAGTTCGGCGTCGGCTATCCGCGGCTGGGTGTGGGATACCAGACTCCACTTGGTTTCTAGGGGCCTACCACAACACGTGTGATGATTCCATGGTGTACTACGACCTGGACCTGGTTCCCGAGAGCCTGCGCTCTGAGGTTGAGGCACTCCAAGACCTCTTCTTTCGGGGCTGCGTACTAGACGCTCACGAACGTTGTCGTCGGTTTGAGAATGTGTCGCTGAAGGCTACCCCGGAAGCGGCCTATCGCCACGTACAAGCCAGGGCCGTGACCCTTTCACAGCCCCGTCCCGAGTACGGTCACTGCACAAACTCTATCTGTGTGGTGGGCCGTAGAGAGAAGACTCGAGGGGTGTTTTTCGACCGCAGGATTTTTCTGGTCTCCTACGATCCCAGCAGCGACGAGGATGGTTCCATTCTTGGGCCGTTGTTGGAGTCTGTAGGTCCCGTGGGAGCCGGTATAAATCTGGAGTACTACTTCAGTTCTGTGGATGCGTCTGGCTACGGTTGTGGAACAAAATTGCCTCACAACGTGAGTGGGCTCCTCGGAGTCATGGATGGTCACTCCTCGGACCTGCGCACAGGGCTGCCTTGGCAGATGGTGGAGATTCACGAACCCATGAGATTGCTCAATATCGTGGAGTCTCATCCGGATAGGCTGATGAAGGTGCTCCAGGCGCGACCCGGCGTCAAGGACTTGATCGACAAGGGCTGGATTCAGTTGGTGGCTTGGACGCCGGACACGGCGGATTTTTGGCTCTACGAGAACGGCACTTTCAACCCTTACGTGTCGGAGAAAGACACCGTCACGGTCGCCCAGACCTCGGTGGAATACTACAGCGGTCATCGCGAGCATCTTCCTGTTGCCCGTGTGCTCGCAGGGTTAGGCAAGGAAGTTTAGGATGATGTCTATTCTAGGTGGCGCCATCATAGGCGTTCCCATCCTCACATGTTTTGTGC
>CAZVVF010000511.1:0-4220 GCA_964630575.1 uncultured Burkholderiales bacterium
AAATAGGCAGCATCTTGATAACTCCAGCCGCCAAAGTTGTTCCAGTTGGGGACCGTTGTAGACTGACCCGAATTCGAGTACTCGGTATTATTGAACTGAAACCCAAGAGCTTCGAGTCCACCCTTAAGGTCTCCGGTTTGATAGCTTTCACCGTTCCCAGAAGCCCAAGCGGCTCGAATAAGGAGAGAGCGTATTTCATCGGTGCTAGCCAGACGCCAGCCAGTTGTGTAGCCGTCGTCGAAAGCCTGTGCTGAGTCGTAGGCGTCGAGAAAGTCGCCCTCCTGCTCACAGGCGTACCACTGGAGACCATTCTGAAGATCGATGAAATAGTCGTCTGAGAGGGGGTAGTCAGGAAGCTGGGCCCGGGAGTTGCGAAGCGTGCGCGCTACGTTTTGGGCGTAAGCTTCCGCTTGGACGATGGCAGGTTGGGGTGAAGAGGACTGGTGAGCCGCTTCAGCGATCAAGTTGGCTCCCAGGATCTGAGACTGACCATAGGCCTCAAAGGAACCCAGCGACTGGTCTAACATAGCGGCCGACCGCACGGGAAAGTTCCCGAAACGCTGGGTATCCGCACTCGTGGAGACCCCGAGATTGCTGAGAACTTGATCCCGCTGAATAAGGACTAAATTGGGAGTGGAATCCGAGGCATTTCCATCACTCGTCGTATTCACGACGATCGGGGGATAGGCAATGCCCAGGCCAGAGCTTCCTGGTCCGTTGCTGCCAGTGAGAAGATTCTGCAAGCCGTCCACGTCGGTTGTGAGGTCCGACAAGGTCTGCGAATCCTGAAGCTGGGATACCACAGACGCGACATTGTTCGGCAAAAGGTTTGGAGTGTTGGTAAAGTAGGGAGTACTGGTTGCGAACGCCGTATCCAGCACATTGTCCACCGTCTGAATCAGAGAGTTCTGAGTGCTCTTTATGTCGTTGCTAAATTCGTTGGCCGTCTTGAGAACATCTTCAAAAGCAGTGAAATTGAAGTCTTGGGCGAGCTGATTGAGGTCGGAAATGATGGTATCGAGATCTGTTTGGATCCCAGACAGTTGGGCCGAGATCGCCGCCGACTTTTCACCCGAACCGAAATGTCCTTGGAGTTGTTGGCTGGTCCAGGTGTGCTTGATATTTTTTCCGCTATCTCCGCCGTCACCCTCGGCATCGCTGATAATGTCGTCGACCACATCTTCTCCGACATCTTCCAGCAAATCTTCGGCCGCCGCGGCAAGAAGTTCACCTTCTTGTGCGTTCACAAGCGATAACCGGGTAGACAGACTGGAATTTCGGTAGCCAATAGCACCGCCGGGTGAATCAGCTAGTCCGCGAGAAAGAAGACGCTGGGTGCTCATCCGAATTCTTGGACTCTTCTGAATTCTGAGGAGCCGGCCATTCAGTTTGCTAGGGATATTGGCAAGACTTCCGTCCAGCACTTTCGCTCGAAGTAGAAACGGCGCATCCTCAACCCGACCACCGGCGTCGACTACCTGCTGGAGATAAGAGGCTATCCCTCCCCGCTCGGAAGCGGTCACAAAGAAGGCTAGATGAGAAAATTGTTCATTGACCGACTCCGACAGGACGGCCAGCGATTGGTCGGCGCGTAAATTCAGACCCTGGCGGACTTCCTCTTCAATAGAAGCTAGACTTTGTCCGGGTCGCGCTTGGGATATCAGACTGGCGATCGTCGTCGGAACGGTGACAGCGCCAAAAGTGCGCCCCGTTCCGAACCCCCGGATCTCTCGATAGAAAACAAGTCCATCGGCCACTCGCGCCGCCACCCGAAAATCAGGGGGCAGGGGCACTCTGAAGAGAAAGTTGCCAGACTGGGTCGTCGTTTGCTCAGCCAAGACCTGGCCGTCCAGGGATTCTAGAGTCACTTTGACTTCCGGTATATCGATACCCAGCCATACCTTACCCGCGAACGGCTGGTCTACAGTCGCCGGTATAGGATTGGGCTGAAAGGTGATGTCTTGGTCACTACCACAGCCGGAAAAAAACAAGGCCATCGAGAGCAAGAGAATGAGTCGAAGAATGTTGATTCGCAAAACCGCTTTTACCTTTACATGAAGATTTATGTACGGTTCCGTTACACCCAGCGGAGAAATTTCCTTCCTCCAATTCGGAGGGATCTTTTTTCGCCGCTCTTCTTCGCTCGATGTCTGTGAGCGGACTCGGAGTCATTCAACTGCCGCTCCACTCTCACCCATGAGCAGAAGTGCTCTCTTTCCATAAAGCAACAACGCTGCATGCCTTGGAATTAGCAAGGCCGATTGAAGAAGAATTCGCCGCTCTGAAGGCTCAGCTCAATAGGGACTAAGGCCCAACTGCCGCCGCACTTTTGCTTTCCCATACTGGAGCGCAAACTTCACCAGTTGCCAATTCTTGGGTCGCCGTCGGATCCCAGCTTCACTTCGACCAGCTTCGGCTCTGACAGAGACCTCACCAGTCTCCACTATCTCTCGAGCCACCTCGGCGGGCCAATCGATACCGGCAGCAAAGAGTGCCTGGCGCTGAGCGCAGTAGTCATGGGAAATGGTCGGTAGATCGACCTGCCTCAACACCTCACCATCGTCTAGCCGCTCTCCCAACCTTTGAAAGATGGCTCCAGTTCGCTGCGCACCGTCATAGAGTTCCCAAAAACCAGGCGGCGTTCCTCGATACTGCAGGGGGTCTCCGTGGTGATAGGACCAAACGCCGTGGGGAAAAGCTTCAAGGACCCGTCCCCTAAGAATAAAGGTGTGGAGGTTCAGTAACACATCCAGATCGAGCAGTGACAATAGCTCTGCGGATGAGGAACTCAAGCAATGGCCGTGAGTTGAGCAGCGCTCTAGTTCCAGCGGCATGGGATGAAGATGGGGAAAGGCTTCTGAAACTCTTCGTTTGGCCTCCATAGGGGTTCTACTCCCGGAGAAATGGAAGGTTCTCCTCCACCACTTGTAGAGATCGACAGTTCTCGATTCGCTATCGGAGACCGCTTGGACAAAAGGATAAAAGACAAAGGCGAGATTGACCCCGTTAACTCGCTCCAGCTTCTTAAGAGCCAACAACTGATATAAAAAAACCCCTCTGGGAGGGGCCATCACAGCGATATCAAGCACTCTTAATTCTTGGAAACTGGAGTTCCGGCGTAGTGTGCTTCCCGCTCGAACTGCTTGGCAGGGATAATTTTTTCGATTTTGGGTGGTTGGTAAGTCATTCTTGGCTCCTTAAGTCGTTGAGGCCCCAGCGGCGTGCTGCGACTCGCGCTCGAACTGCTTGGCGGGGATGATCTTCTCTATTCTTGGTGGTTGGTACATGTCAATTCTCCCGCGAATGCCCTACTCTTCTCTGTATCAACTTCAACTCCTACCTAAACGATAGGCCTCGTGAAGCGCTTCAGGGAGGCTCCTGGAGGCTCGAAAAAGCCCGATCTTAGCCAAACGCTTCAAGGTCTTCAACCCCGCTTGGGGCCAAGTACGAATCGAGGAATAGATCAATGGAAAAAGCGCGAAGAGCAAAGGATTTTGCTGGGTGCCCTGTTCTCGGAAGGCCAAATACCTGAGTATTCGATAGCGAAGGGTCTCCAGACGACTCGCCTTCACTTTCCGACCAAGCTCCAAGTCGTTAGTGAGAATCTGCTTGGCAGCTCGCCAGAACGTCTCCAGTTCAACATCGGCGACCGCCAGGTCTCGCAGGCTTTCCTGAGCGAGCTCGAAGAGAGCACCATAGCCGTCCACACCGTCTCTCTCGTACCAATCTCTGAGGATTTCTTCGAGACCTCTGGTGGCAACAGGTCTGGCTTCTGCTTCGTCCACCCGTTGCCAAAAGAAAGATGGCGCCCAACCCTTGAGGCTGGCCTGCAAAGGCTTTTTCTTGAAGAGCGACAATAGGCCGGCCCGGTCCAAACGGGTGCAGTGATAGGACCAATCGAGGTCGGCTCTCCCAAAGACTTTTTCGTTGTCGAAGCTTGGCTTCTCCAAGAGAACCTTCAAAAACTCTAGAGGCACAACCCGAAAGTTGATCTCAAATCGATTGTAGACGCTCTCTCTAGCTTTGTCCCTCACTAATTTCCGAGCTAACAATTCCGCCCGTCGGGCCGGTTCCGAAAGCCTCTCTCGCAAGGCCGCAACAGCTTCGGGATCGCTCGTTACTTGGAGACACAACTCACACATGCCTCGGTACTCATCCTTGAAGGGATAATCTTGAAAGTCTTCGAGCTGCTCCAGTTCACGTTTCAAGGCCAGAGGCCC
>CAZVVF010000512.1:0-4211 GCA_964630575.1 uncultured Burkholderiales bacterium
CGGCCATCCAAAGAGAAGACGAAATCACCCAACTGGTCCACGAGGTCGTTGGCGACCAAGCCAAAGTGGAATTCCAAAAGAGTCAGATCACCACCCCAACGGGGCTGAGCTCAAGCCTGCTGGCCTCGACAAAGAACATTATCGCCGTGGCCTCCGGCAAAGGCGGAGTGGGAAAATCGACCATCGCTTGCAACCTTGGAGCAGCACTGGCCCAAATGGGCTGCAAGGTGGGAATCCTGGACGCCGACGTCTACGGACCGAGCCAACCACACCTGCTAGGGGTCGCCGACCACGTGCTCAAGATCAAAGAGAAGCGAATCTTACCGGCCGAGGCTCACGGCCTCAAAATGATGTCCATGGGATTTCTCATGAAGCCCGGCCAAGCCGTCATATGGCGCGGTCCCATGCTTCATGGAATGATGAACCAGTTCTGCAAGGACGTAGAGTGGGGAGAACTCGACTTCATAATCCTCGATCTCCCTCCAGGAACCGGAGACATCTCCCTCTCTCTCTCCCAGATCATCGACATCACGACTTCGGTCATCGTATCAACCCCTCAAGATCTGGCCCTGGACGTCGCCACCAAAGCCGTGGAGATGTTCCGCAAGCTGGAGGTCCCTATCATGGGACTGGTCGAGAACATGAGCTTCTACTGCTGCCCCGAGTGCGGGCATCGCGATGACATCTTCAATCACGGTGGAGCCACCCAGGCAGCGGAAAAACTCGGATTGCCCGTTCTCGGAGAGATCCCGCTCAACTCCGAACTGAGAAAGGCTGGCGACGCTGGAGTTCCCGCGACCATTCACTCTCCAGAGTCGGCCCCCGCCCTAGCCCTGAAGAAACTCGCCTCCAACATCGCCGAGCGAGTCAGCTTAAACGCCCGCGTCCTGGAACTCCAATCGGAGCCAGCCAACGCGGGCTAACCCCCACAATAGACCCAAAGAACTCGCCCCACCCCTCAAGGGTTGACGATCTGCAGGATTTCGGCACCGTACTGGTCGATGGTCCAAGCCTGTAGGCCGTCGACTGCGGCCAATCCATCCTGGTCCTTGGGACGACTTCTCGCCAACCTCTTCAAGAGCTGGTTCGAGACCACGCGCGAAGGATCTATCCCTCTGCGCTCGCTCTCGGCGTTGCGCCACTTGCGAAGCTTATTGAAGAGCTTTTCATCGGCCGAACTCCAGTCCTTATCCCGCTTTTTTCGCAAATCCGGCAACGGGATAGGGCCTCGCTCCTTACCCTTTTCGAGAAGCTCCACCAACTCCGCCGCGTTGTCTTTAAAATAGGAACTCTTGGCCCACTGCTCCAACTGCTCGGGCCGTGTGAAGCGCTTGCGGCTCAAACTTATGAGCGCACCATTGTGGGCCACTCTAAAAGCCGCCAGGTCAGCCTTCTCGGCCTCCCTCTCCCGCCAGGCATAAAGCTCACACAAGACGGAGCGCTGGACCGGAGAGAGGTCTTTGACTCCCTGAATCTTCGCCCAGCCGTCGGGGTCAAAGGTTTTTTCTCTCAGCGTCCTCGGCTCCAGGGCTTTGAAGTACTGAGCCGCCTCGGCCTCGGCTTCGGCTGCGGCCAACTCCTCCGACAACAGGTCGGCCAACTGGCAGAGATAGAGGGTATCCTGACGCGCATACTCGACCTGCTCCTCGGGAAGCGGTCGAATCCTCCAGTCGGCCCGGGACTGATCCTTCGCCAAAACGACATCGAAGTAGCGCTCCACCAAGCCCCCCAAGCTTTTGGTCGGCAACTCCAGAACCTTCGCTGCAATATGAGTATCAAAGATCTGACGAAAGAAAACCCCGTGCTCCCGAAAATAGGGCACATCATTTTCGCCGGCGTGAAAAACCTTGCGAATAGACTCGCTCTGGGTCACCTCGTTGAGCGGCGACAGATCCTTAAGAGCCAGAGGGTCTATCAGGATATCTCGCCCGTCAACGGTCATCTGAACCAAGCAGAGCTTGGTCCGGTAGGAAAAAAAAGAATCCATCTCTGCATCGAGCGCCACAGACTCGCAATCCTTGGCCATTTCTACGATCTCGCGGAGCTTGGACTGGGTATCCACCCAAATAATTTGCTTCATGGGCGGGTTCTTAGTCCCAGTCTGTTGACAACCCTCCGGGTTTTGCTATAATGCGCTCGTCCACTTTTTGCGGAGGTGGCGGAATTGGTAGACGCGCATGGTTGAGGGCCATGTGAGCATTGCGCTCGTGGGGGTTCGAGTCCCCCCCCCCGCACCACACCCGACCGGGCTATTCACGAATAGCCCGGTCTTTTTTTTACTCTCAAAGCTGAGGCGAAAGTTGTCGATCGTTTTACGGCTCCAAGCAGGCCCCAACAGGCTCTAAGGTCGAAACAAACAGCGTGACGTTAGTAACGCAATCCAGCCATCCTAGTGAGCTCTGGCGAGGCTACTGGGGCATTCAAGTATTACAAGCCGGTCAATCCCTCGGACTCTTTGAGGCATTCGCTACCCCCAAAACAGTCGACACCCTCGCTGGCGAACTCCACATGGAAGCTCGGTACCTCGAACTTTGGTGCGAGGCCGCTTGCAGCTTTGGACTCCTCAGGGCCTCGGGGACCACCTATGAGACTCACCCTGAGCATCGGCTTTGGCTAGAGAAATCTCAGGGATTCACCCAGAGCCACCTTCACCTGAGCCGTCGAGTCAGCGAGACCCTCAAGGCCGTCTTCGGCGGAAGAGCCCTACCGGAGCCCCCCATCTCGCTGAGACTCTTGCTTCAGGAGAGCCTCCAGTCCAACTACGAATGGATCTTTCAAGAGGGCGCCAACGTCTGCCCCGAACTCCACGACTGCCTCAACAAGGCGAGCCGCGTCCTGGAGATAGGCTGCGGTATAGGCCAAGGACTCGCTTACCTGCGCGACTACCACCCCAGCCTCGAACTCTTTGGCCTAGAGGCCGACTACGAGTGCGCCCAGGAAGCCGAACGAACCACCAAGGCTGTGATCCATCTCGGCGAAACTCCGGCGAAACGGTTCCAGAGAGAGTTCGACCTCATCGTCTGCTTTCGAACCCTCTCCGCCAGCGTCGCCCCTGAAGAGCTGCTGAGCGAATGCGTCCAGATGCTAAACCCCGGCGGCCTTCTGTTGCTAGGTTCGGAAGTCGACGATAAAAACAGTAACCGAAAGAGCGAAGCCCGGTTAAAGGGAGAACGATTCGCCTACAACATTTTGGCAGGCGAGTCGCTGGTGAATTCCTTCTCCAGCAAAGACATCAGAGACCTTGTCTCTCGATGCGGGCTCACCATCCGCGCCGAGATCAAGGCTCCAGACTGGGCCACACCAAGCTTTGTCTGCTCAACGGCATAACCCAACGAACGAGAGACTTCGACCAGCAACACCCTACAAGACACACCGAACCACCGACAACCTGAAGGGGAACGAAAGTCCGCTTCGAAAACCAGCTCGAGGCTAGAATTGTCGAATTCAGAAACCGAAAACTTAGAGCCCACACCAGAAGAGAATGACCCTACGGTTGTTCCCCCTGCGGATGCTAGGGACGAAGAAGCAAACGATTTATCAACCAAAGAGAGCGCTACGGACGCTGAACCGTCGCCCCCTCCATCGGGGATGGCTGGTGACGCTAGGTTTTCGCGCCTCATGAAAATGCAATCTCAGTACGTGACCGAGGAAGCCATCCGCGCCACCGAAGAGAAAGCCAAGCCCAAAGAACCCGAGATCATCGAGGACGACGAGTTCTACGAAGACGAAGAGTTCTACGAGGACGAAGACATCTCCAAGGACGACTTCGACGACTTCGAAGACGACGAGTATGAAGACGAGGACCTGCGCCGAGAAGCCACAGACCCTGCAGCCTGCGCCAGCGCCAGTCAAACCATCGAAGAGGAACCCGAGCCCGAAGTCGAGGTCAAGGAAGACGTGGACCATCGAGTCGCCCGTCTGCGCAAGCTCAACAGTCAGTTCGTCTCGGAGAAAGACCTCAAGGCCGAAAGCCTGACGACCCAAGAACCCGAACACTTCCAAGAGATAAAAATTGCCCGAGTGGTATGCCCCAACTGCCAATCGGAAGAGGTTCGAACAGAGAAAATCTGCACGCAGTGCGGTGCGAAGCTGCCTAACATCTTGGCTGTCGAGGAGGAGACCTACAATCCTGGAACCCTCAACACTGCGGTCCTCAAGTACTACGATGCCGTCAAGAAACTCCGCGACGGGACCTGGTTCGTCGACGAGTT
>CAZVVF010000513.1:0-4210 GCA_964630575.1 uncultured Burkholderiales bacterium
ACACGCTATTGAGAAAGGAGCCGGAACTCGGCTTGCTTCTCACAGACCGGTTGAAGTCGCTCCAAGAGAGCGGGAGCGTGATCACCATGGAGAGGCCTTCATGAACCGATTGATCCTTCGAGAGATGCTTCTGCTCTATGGCTCGATCTTTTTTGCCAACCTGACCTGGGCCCCCGAGAATCTCGGATTTGTTGAGTCGATCGTGCATCCTTACCTTTTGGTCATTCTGGTCATAGGAGCCAGGCACGGGGTGAGTGCAGCCCTCGCGTGCACCTTCGTCTCGATAGCTCTGGTTCTTTTCCAGAGCCGATACAGCTTCAGCAACCCCGGTTTCCAAAGGGTTCCTGACCCTCTTCTTTTGGGTGACTTACTGGAGCGTCCGTGGAACCTGAGGCTGGCTGGCTGGACCGTGCTGGGGGCGAGTGTTGGCGGCATTTTGGAGGCGGGTCGTCGGGAGCGTGATGGCCTGGAGAGCCAGTTGAAGCGACTGAGTCGTGAACTTGACGACAAGCGCGAACGGCTCGAAATTTTGGAGACCGAGAACGTAGAGCTTCGAGAGAAAGTGCTGGGTGAGGGTGAGACCATTTCCACCGTCTATGAGATGGCCAGGAGGCTCACGACGCTTGAGGGACGCGACCTTTTTGAGGCCTCTTTGGAACTGGTCGAGCAGTTTGTTGGGGCCACGCGCTGTTCGGTCTACCTCTTGGATGAACAGCAAAAGACATTCCTGCGAACCGAAGAGCGGGGCACACCCGGAGCGCCTGAACTCGCCAGTGTGACACGCGGGGATGCTCTCTTTGAAAAATGTCTCAAAGAGGGACGGGTCGTTTCTCTGAAGGACCTGTTTTCGGCTGAGCGGGCGTTGCAGATCGTCCCGGCGGTGATGGCGGCTCCTCTCGGGAAGCTCTCAGAGAAGGGTGACCGTTCGCAATCCGGTGTTCTCCTGGTCGAATCGATCCCGTTGGAGTTGCTCAACGCTCAGACCTTGTCGGTGTTCGAACTCTTGGGGGACTGGGTGTCAAGGGCTCTAGGTTTGGTACGGCAGTTTGAGCGCTCGGAGTCCGACAACCCCACGACAAGCCTCTCGGACCAGCTCAAACGTAGGCGCTTGACGGAACCGACTATCCAGACCCTCAGTCGTTACGCTCCCACTCAGCGACTCGCTTACCGTGTTCTGGGCAACGAAGAGTCCCCGGAGTTGGCGCTTTGGAACGCTTCTCAAATGCTAGCTTTCGCCCTAGAGGCTGAGGAGGATGAGGCGAGTCAAGCCGCCTTGCAGAAGGCGATTCTATCGGTTTTACACCGTGCCGAGGAGCTTGTCGTCCAACTCCATTCCCTTCCCAAGCCGGGTGACTTCACGGGTTGCCAGGGGCTTATGTTGAGACTCGAGGAGCGGGAAAAATTGTGCTATCAAGCCTTGAATAGGCTCTTGAGAGTCTATCTGAGTCGCTTCCACCGAGACCTCCTATCCGATTACTCTCGGTTGGAGGTCGAGATGAACGAGGAGCGGCGGAGGCTCGACCTGGACCGAATACTTCAGGGCGTTTCTTTTCTGCTACCTGAGCGAGATTCCTTACTCGTCTGTTTGAACATCAGCGAGCCTCCGGATTGGAACGGGAGCAGCCGAGAGCTTCTGGAGACGCTACTCGAGCGACCGGACTCTTGGACACGGAGATTCGCGCTTTTGGCTCTGGCCGAACTCGACTTGCTCGAGGACCGTGATGCCATGGCCGAGATGCTCGCTTCGGAGGACAAATTCGACAGAGAAGCCGGTTGTCTCGCCGCTCAACTTCGAGAGCCGGCCCTAATGGCTCTGTGGCCGGATCCCGAGTAGGGGATGGGTTATGCTGCTCCGCTTGGAAGGGTGGCCACTCGGTGCCAGTAACTTTCGAGCACTTGGAGCATATCGTTTAAGCCATTGAAGTCTGCCGGCTTGGTTATGAAAGAGTTGGCCTGTAGGTCGTAGGCTCTGGCAACGTCCTTGGGAGCTGCCGAGGTGCTCAGAACCACGCTGGGGATGCCGCGCAGTTCGGGATCGTCGTTCAATCGCTGCAACAGTTCGAAGCCGTTCATGCGCGGCATATTGAGATCGACGATAAGGAGATGGGGGCGCCAGGATGGGTCTTGCAAAACCTCCAGGGCCGCGAGTCCGTCTTCGGCGGTCCGGAGTTCTTCGACCCAGCTAGAGTTTTTGACCGCAATCTGAAACAGCTTGATATCTGTAGGGCTGTCATCGATCAGAAGGATTCGGAGTTTTTCTCTCATTCTGTTTGGTTTCGCGCTGCGATGAGGTTACCTTCAGTGCGGTGCATCGGAACAGAGCCGTTTCAGCTCGGCAACAATAAAGTCCAGGTCGCGGGGATTTGCTTGCTTGACAAAATACCAATCGGCACCAAGATCGCGAGCTTGAGCCATGTCTGCAGGACGCTGGGAACCGCTAAAGACGACAACGCGCATCTCGGCGAGCTGTGGTGTGCCCTTGAGTTTCGCCAACATCTCCATCCCGGTCTCATCGGGCAGACCGAGGTCCAAAAGCACGAGTTCCGGGAGTCCCTCTCCTCTATCGAGTCTTTGGACTAGCCATTTGTAGGCGCGATCCGCCGTACCGACCTCTTTTAGGAGTCCATTAAAGTTGGCCCGCTTGAAGGCGTACTTAACCAGCATCACATCAGTCGGATTGTCCTCTACGATGAGGATTGCCGATATGTCTTTCATCGCTTTTCCTTCCTCAGTACCGAGGGTGAATCGAGCTTCCTTGTTCGCCGAGGACTACCTTTCGCGGGAAGAGGTGCCCCGCACTTGCCTGCGAATTGTAGAGGGAAGTTCACTTGCTCATACCTGCCAACAATAGAGGGCCTTTGCGCGGTTCAGGAATCCTGATCCAGATCGCATTCTTGGCGAGTGCTCTGGTCGTTTTGACGGCCTTATCCGTGTCCTTCTTGATCTTTCAACGGTTTAACGACGAACTCGTTCTGAGTCGAGCCAGCGAACTCGATGCCGAAACGCTCCTTCAAGGCGTGAGATTTCGTTCTCGCATCGACCAGGTTCAACGCGATGTGTCTTTTCTTGCTGGCACGCCTACGATGCAGGGAATCCTTCGGGCTCAAAGTTCCGCTGGCGTCGATCCTGTCGACGGCTCGACCACTGAGGAGTTGATGCACGATTTAGGCGGCATTTTTCTATCCCTCGCTCGCTCCAAGCCCACCTATCTCCAGATACGCTTCGTGGGTGTCGCCGACGGAGGGCTTGAACTGGTTCGGGTCGACCGCTTGGGTGAGGGCGGTGCCATTCGAATCGCGGGCCAGGACGATCTTTCACTCAAGGGGCACACACCTTACTTCCTGGAGGCTCTGACCCGAAGTCACGGCGAAGTGATCTTGTCGGAGATCGAGTTGAACCGTGAAAATGGTGAGATTAGCCTGCCTCATATACCGGTGATACGAGCTTTGACTCCAGTCTACACCTCAGACGGTGAGGTCTTCGGTATCATTGTTATCAATCAGGATATTCAGTCCCTCATGGAGACCTTGGCGACAGTGCGCGACCAGACCCACACGTACTTCTTTACCAATTCCAAGGGCGACTATCTCTATCATCGGGACAAAGGCCGGACATTTCGCTTTGAGTACGGGGATAGCTCCCGTTTGCAAGACGACTTTCCGGAGCTTGGAGAGGCCTACTCCAAGGATGGAGAGTTTTTGCAGACTGAGGTCATCACTCGCGGGGATGAGACCTCTATGCTCTGCCTTCGAAAGATCGCCTATGGCGAGACCTCCACGGAGATCCTGGGGATAGTGGTCATGGACAACTTCGATCAGGTCTTGGAGATCTCCCAGACGGTGAAGCGGCGGGCCTCTCTGATCGTCGTGGTTCTGGTGATGTTCGGGATTTTTGCGGCCTTCTTGTTGGCCCGAAGAATCTCGCGTCCCTTCGTATCGATATCCCACACTCTCTCGCGCTTTAAGGATGGAGAGGAGGTGAACGAGTCCTCACTTCCCGTGGAAATGGCTGGAGAAGCGGGACAACTCGCGCGTGCTTTTCGCACTATGCTCGCGCGGGTCAGGGATCAGAGAGTGGCTCTGGAGAAGGAGGTCGTGGTCAGAACGAACGCGGAGAACGAAGCCAGAGCCGTGGTGGAGTCTGCCTCGGACGCGATATTGACCCTCGACAATCGGGGGAACGTTTTGTCCTTCAATCCGCGAGCTGTGGC
>CAZVVF010000514.1:0-4201 GCA_964630575.1 uncultured Burkholderiales bacterium
TGCGACCGCACCGGCCCGCACCACCCCCGCGCCCGCTGCGACCACACCGACGCGCACCGTCGCCACCCCTGCTGCGACCACACCGACGCGCACCGTCGCCGTCTCTGACCAGCGTCGGGTTCGCGAGTACTTCCCATTCCAAAAAAAGAGTGCAGAAAAGGCCATGAAGGCAGCCCAACTCGCCTTCCCCAAGGTCACCTACACAGTGGACCCTTTGCTCAACATTCTCATGGTTGAAGGAACGGCCGAAGAGATTGCCCAGCTCGAGAAGTTCTTGAGAGCGCAGTCGCCAAAGTAACATGGACCTGAAAGAACTCGATAAAGCCCTCAAAGCCCAACCCAACGAACCGGAACTCCACTATCAGCGGGGACTTCTCTTGGCCGAAATGGGGGAAGCTGGACGTGCCGCCAAGAGCTGGCGACGCGCGCTCAAGATCAAGCCGGATCACAGCAAAGCGCTCAACCTTCTCGGCACCACCTATTTGAGCCAGAACCGAGTCACAGAAGCCGAACAACTCTACCGCGACGCCCTGGAGCATCAACCGGAGCAGCCTCAGATCCTCAACGCCTTGGCCCTGGCCCTCTCCCGACGAAAGTCCTACGCCGAGGCGATCGAACTCTGGGAAAAAGCCACCGAACTCGATCCGACCTACACCCAAGCTCACTACAATCTGAGTTCGGTACTGGTCAAGCAGGGGCGCGACGGCGAAGCCCGCCAACGCCTCAGCGAAGTCTTGAGCCTCGACCCAGGGGACATCTACGCCAAGAATGCACTCGGTCAACTGCTGGCGCGCCAGGGCCACGTGGAGGATGCGGAATCCGAATTTCTGGCGGTCCTGAACCTGGAACCAGGCGACCTCTACGCGCACAACAATTTGGGGAAACTCCGAGAGCGCATGGGGGATCTCGACGGTGCCCTGGAGCAGTTTGAGGCCGTCCTCGAACTGGACCCCCAAGACCCATACGCCGCCAACAACAAGGGCCGAATTCTGGCTCAAAAGGGTCGAACCGAAGAGGCCATTCAAGCCTTCACTCAAGTGATCGAAGCCTTCCCCGAGGATGCCGTAGCCCACCACAACCTCGGCAGAGTCAAGGCCCAGTTGGAAGACTGGGCCTCGGCTGCCACCCACTACAAGAACGCCCTGCAGATCGTCCCTGACGACACCTACGCCCTGAACAATCTCGGCAGGGCTCAAATATCACTGGAACTCTACGAGGAAGCTGAGGGCAACTTCCGCCGCTCTTTAGAGCTTGCCCCAGACGACCCGTTCGCCCTCAACAACCTGGCCATCTGCCTCTTAAAGACCGACCGCGTCGATCAGGCCGTCCCACCCCTGGAGCGCGTCCTCGAACTCTTCGATGACAATCTTCTCGCCTTGAACAACCTGGGCTACGCCCACACGCTCTTGGCCGAAGACCACAAGGCCGAGAGAATCTTCCGCAAGGTCATCGAACTCGCGCCCAACGATCACTATGCCTGGACCAATCTCGGCCTCAGCCTGAGTCGACTCGGCCGTAGCGACGAAGCCATTGAATGCTTCGCTACCATCATCAAGCAAAACCCTTCTGACCGATTCGCCATCAATCACATGGCTCTGGCCCTCATGAATCAGGGCTGCGTCGATCGAGCCCTCGGTCTCTTCGACCAACTCGAGGACGAGATCGACACCGTGGATCCCCAACTCTCCAACAACCGAGGTCTAGCCCTGGTAGCCCTGGAGCAATGGGAACCGGCCATCAGAGCCTTTGAAGTCTCCATCGAGGCCGACCCCAGCGACCTCTCAGCGCGCAACAACCTCGGCATCGCCTACGTCCGACAATCACGATACTCCGAGGCCGACGCTCAATGGGAGAAGGTTCTAGAAGTGGACCCCCACTACACCGAAGCCCTCTTCAACCTGGGCCTTTCAGCCGCCGAACGAGGTCTGAACGCCCAAGCTTCATCACGCTTTATCGAAGCCCTCGAAGTCGACCCCTCCCTTCACGTAGTCCGCTTTCAACTCGCTCTACTCTACGCCCGACAACAAGAAGAAGAGGAAGTCTGGAAGGTCTTTTCTCAGCTTGAGGCCCAAGGAGACATCCCCGGTAGCAGCTTGGCAGAGTTGAGAGCCGAACTGGACAGGACCCTAAAATCCTCGGCCTCAGTCGAGCCGGAAGCGGCCTCCGAGAGCGAGGAACCAGCGGCCACCGAGAGCGAAACCCCACCGACTACCGAGAGCGAGGAACCAGCGGCCAGCCAGAGCGAGGAGGCAACAGCAAAGCCCCCTGCCCAAGAGAGCCCGCAAGAAGATTCCACGGCCCCGGTAGAAACCGCCGAAGCCCCGCCCACGAGCGACCAACCCGCACGTAAAGAGGAAGGCAAAAAGTCTCCCACTCCACTGCGACGCCGCGGCAAAAAGAAGAGACGGCGAAAACGACTGATGCTGAAAAAGAAGAAAGACAAGAACAGCTAACCAGCCGCACCGAACACACTGTCGATAAGTTCACAAACAGAAGACGTTTGGGGGAAAGTGAAGGGTGGGTAAGGAGTTACTGGGTTGACCAGAAAGAGCGTTAGACTTGCTCCTTAAGAAACTTAAAAAGAACTTTATATTCAAATTCCTTGCCTCCTTAAAACTCGCCGTCATCTTGCTCGTAGCCTTAGCTGCGATTCTTGCGACGGCGACGTTTTACGAGTCCCTCTACGACACGAAGACGGCGCAGTATCTCGTATACAAGAGTCCGCTCTTCGCTGTATTCCTCAGCTTTTTGGGACTCAATCTCACCTGCTCAGCGTTCATGAGATTTCCTTGGAAGAAGAGCCAAACTGGGTTTGTCTTGACTCACCTCGGAATCATCATCATCCTGATCGGCTCGCTCTTCACCATGTACAAGGGCGTCGACGGGAGCATCTCGCTCGAAGAGGGTGAAACAACATCCCGAGTGATGGTGGATGAACCGGTCCTCTACTTCGGACGCGACATGACGTCGCTGAGCGCGATCCCAGCGGAGTACCGCTGGAACCCGCCCGAACCAGACAAGACCGTCTACCGTTACCCGCTAGCAAGCGAAGAGGACCTGGTCGCGGTTATTGATGATTATTATCATCACGCCAGTTCCGAAACCCTCTACGTCCGTCATGATGTTGGAATTCCCGCAGCGGAACTGAGGCTTTACAACGAGAATGTCGACCAGAAGGTCTGGTTGACTCCCGTGCTCGGGCAGATCAATCTCGGTCCCGCGACCCTCTCATTCTCCCGACTTCCTGACCAAGCCGCGGAAGACTCCTTCCGCGCTGGCGCATCCGAGGAGAGTCGAGGCCTCATTCAGTTGCTGGTCAACGAGGAGCCTCAAGTCGTCGACCTGGACAAACTCGTTCTGGGCAAGCCTTTCCCCTTGGAGCGGGAGAACGCGACCTTAGAACTGGTCCGATACTTGCCCCACGCAACCGTCGTTGACAACGAAATGGTCAGCAAGTCCGACCTACCGCACAACCCTGCCGTAGAACTCGTCTTAAGAACCCCCCAGGCAAGCCAGAGATGGTTGCTCTTCTCCAAGCTCCCCGAACTCAACACTCGAATCGCCAGCGAAGGCGAAGGTCTCGAGGCTAGCGTTCTCTACACCCGAGAGGAAACTCCGAGTGAGCGAAGCCTGGAACTGGGACTCACCAGCAAGGGCGAACTCCTCTGCAGAATTGACGGCAAGCGAGTTTCCGTGCTCAAAGAGGGAGAGCCGATCGCTACCGGTTGGATGAACCTCAAAGCCGAACTTGTGACCTACCACAGCGTAGCCCGAAAAGAAAAGCTTGTTAAAGAAGTCTTTCCCAAAAAGGGAAAGGAAGACACAGCGCCTGGCCCAGCCATCCGCCTGAGTATCGATCAAGTCAACCAAGGCCGACCTATCTGGCTCGAACGCGGTGAGATTCGTAAGCTCATGGATGATGCCGGCAAGGAGCTCTACATCGGATACGGCTACAGATTTGTCGACCTACCGTTCACGCTCAAACTCGAAGATTTTCGAGTGGGATTCGACCCCGGAACCCAAACAGCAGCGACCTACGAGAGCGACGTCACAGTGGACGAAAAACTCCACACCATCGCCATGAACGAACCCTACGAACAGGACGGATACAAGGTCTTTCAGGCCTCGTTTTCCAAGACGGCTGGCGGAGGGGACATCTCCGTATTCTCAATAGCCAAAGACCCGGGAATCGGCCTAAAGT
>CAZVVF010000515.1:0-4198 GCA_964630575.1 uncultured Burkholderiales bacterium
GGCCACTTGAAGCCCGTCTCGGGATGGGTAAAGCTCTTTGGCCAAGACATCGGTCAACTCAGCGACTACGAACTTGGGCAACTGCGCGCCAGACGCCTGGGATTGATCTTTCAGAACTACCATCTCGACGACAGCCGCACGGCCTTGGAGAACATCATGCTGCCCGGATATTTCAGCGACCTCAACTGGCACGGCTTGAGGGAACGCGCCCTGGAATTGGCCGAGAAACTCTTCCTCACGGACCATCTCTCAAAGTCGGTGAGCGTTCTCTCCGGCGGGCAGCGGCAGCGTGTCGCGGTGGGGCGCGCTCTCTTGGTCTCACCAGAGTTGGTCTTAGCCGACGAGCCCACCGGGGCTCTGGACCAAAAGACAGCGGACTCGGTACTCGATATTCTATCGGATTACGTGAAAGAGGGGGCGTCCGTTTTGTCTGTCACTCACGATCAGCAAGTTTTGCAGCGTGGTTCGGTTCACCTCAATCTGAGTGAGGGGCGGATTGAAGAGGTCGGCAAGAGATGAGCAAGTGGCGCTTTCTCGCGTTGGAGAAGCCTAGAAGAAAGAGTCGGTTCAGACTCAAGGACCGAATGGTCTGCTCTTTGGGCTTAGCGCTCGGAGTCTTTTTCTTGATTCTGAGTTGGGGCTTTATCGTCCCCATAGAAGAGATTGTAAAGACCAAGATTCTGGGTTCTTTACCGGACCGGCTCCGGGTAGAGAAGCGCTCTGTCTCGATGGGGCCTCTGGCCTTTGGCGGGGCTATCGACGAAGCGACTATCGCCAAGGTTGAGCAGCTCCCCTTTGTCGCCGAAGTGTCCCGGCAGGCTCACTACCCTGATCCTTGTCAGCTGCGCGCCAGCTATGGAGGCGAGAGTCTGGTGACGGACCTCGTCTTGGAGCTCGCCGATGAAGAGCAAGTTCGCCACGAGATCGCTTCCGGGTACAAGTTCGTGGACCCCAAACCAGGCGAGCCGATTCCAGCTGTGATGCCGCGAGCCATACTCGATTTGGTAAACTCCGGCATCATGGTCAACACCGATCTGCCACAGATCACCGAATCGGCTATCTTAGGCAAGGGGTTTGACCTGTATCTTGGTACCTCATCCTTCCGCCCGGGTCCCTCCACGAGAGTTCGCTGCGTCCTGGTCGGGGTTTCGGACCAGATCGGCGCCGGTGGCCCAGCCATTCCCTATGAGTCGGGAGTCCGGCTCTGTCGCGGTGAGCCCATCATCCACGCCCTGACCTTGCGACTGTCCGACCCCAGCAAGACCGCGCAGGTCAGTCGTGAAGTGTCTGAATTGGGCCTGGTCGCACCGCGCCAAGAACTGGCGAGTCGGGTGACCAGCGTGTCGCTCGTGCTCAAGTTCTTCGCCGCTCTTCTCCCCCTTGCCGTGCTCTCGGTGACCGCCGTGGCCCTGGGGGCTGTCCTGGAGCTTCAGGTGAGCCGGGAGCGACAGTTGATCGCTCTCTACCGAGCGCTCGGGGCAACCCGCAATCAGGTCGCTCTGCTCTACCTGGCGAGAGCGTTTTCGGTCGCGGTGCTGAGTTTATTCCTGGGATTGGTCATGGCCTATCTCTGCGGCTATGGTGTCTCCGGCTACCTGGAAGCGCGATTTCCTCCGGAGCTCTTGGCGGGCCATACCCTCTTCGCTCCCCCGGCGACGGCTGTGGGCCTGGCGACGCTCTTCTGTTTCGTGTTGACCACGCTGGCGGGCTGGTACCCTGCTCGATCCGCTGCCCATTGCGATCCTGCTCAAGTCTTTCGCGAACCAAACTGAGGAAGGAATCGACATGGCCCAGTCGAAGCCGCTCCCTCATAAAACCTGCTGCCAATGGTGTGCAGGGAAGCTTGAAAGGGGGTTCTCAAGTGGGAGCTCAAAAAGAGGGTTTTGGATTTTTTTTCGGCTTACTCGTGGGTAGCCTCGTTGGTGCCTCGGTGGCCATTATTCTCGCACCCCAATCGGGGGATGAAACGCGCGAGATCATTAAGCATAAGGCCAAAGATGCCAAGGACAAAGCGTCGGATTTTGCTAAGGACCTAAAAGAGGACTCGAAAGACCTCTTGGACCGCGCAAAAACGGCAAGAAAAGAAGCCGCAAAGGCAAAATCAGAGACTGATGAAGAGTCTTCAGTAGTCGCTGAATCAGATGAAGAAAACAAAGACGAAGAAGACGCCCAGGCCTAGGTCTGTTGGTTCTGAGCTAATAGGAGAGTTTTGTGGATATAAAAGTAAATACTCGCGACCTTGATGGTAAGGCCCAAGCGGTAGAAATTCAGGGTGAAATTGATGTGTATACGTCGCCACGCGTGAAGGAAACCATCAATGAACTTATCGAGAATGAGAATTACCAGCTTCTCATCAATCTAGAAAAGGTCCGCTATATCGATAGTACGGGTCTCGGTGTTTTGATCGGTGCTTTGAAGAAAGTCCGTGAGCACAGTGGTCGCATTCTGTTGGTGTGCACCAATCCCCAGATTAAGAAGATTTTCAATATTACGGGTCTGGTCAAGATTTTTGAGATCTTTGCTTCTGAAGAAGAGGCTCTTGCGGTATTGACTCCCGCCGGATAAAGTTTGCTCCCAAACCGATCAAGACTGGAAAAACGTAGTTAACATTCAACTTTGCATACCTAGTGAGCCGGAGTATCTGGCCATAGTTCGGCTTACAGTCGCGGGGATTTGTCACCGCCTGGGACTCGATCTAGAGCGCACCGACGACCTGAAGCTGGCCGTTACAGAAGCGTGCGGCTTCCTTTTGGAGCACGCTTGCGGCAGCCATCCGATCAGCACTGACTTCTCCTGGCACGAGGATAGACTTACAGTGACAGTCGACATCAAGTGTGATGACGGCGACGGCGTGAGCGTTCCTAGTTCAGACGACAATCTAGGCTTATTTCTAATCCACGCTCTTATGGACGACGTTCAATCCAAGAACGAGGGGCGAACTCTCGTTCTTGGAAAAGACCTGTCCCGGAGAGTCGATGAGTGAAGGCCGCTCTGAGAGCCGATGGGACAAGGAGAAGGCCCGAAAACTCCTCGTTGAATACTCCACCACCCGGGACACCAAGCTCAAGGATGAGTTAGTCACTCAGCATCTCAACCTGGTTCGGTATTTGGCCGGAAAGTTCTCCAACAGAGGTGAAAACCTGGAGGACTTGATTCAGGTTGGCTGCTTGGGTCTTATCAAGGCTATTGAGCGCTTTGATCCAGAGCGGGGAACAGAGTTTACCACCTACGCGACTCCCACAATCGTGGGAGAGATAAAGCGTCATTTTCGGGACAAGGGTTGGGCGATCAAGGTCCCTCGCCGGCTTCAGGAGTTCAACGCTTCAGTGGCCAAGACAACCGAGGAGTTGACAGCGAGTTTAGGCCGGGTTCCTACGGCCGATGAACTGGCGACGAAGTTGGGTGTCAGGGTTGAGGACGTCCTCGAGGCCCAGGAGTTGGGTCAGTCTTATAACCTGCTATCGATCGATACCGAACTGGAATCCGAAGATAGCCGCAAGACCTCCAGCCTTCTCGACTACCTGGGTCGTGCCGACCTGCAACTCGAATTGGTGGAGGACCGCTTGGCGCTCCACCGTGCCTTCAGTTCTCTCCCTCCCAGGGAGAGGCTTCTGATGTACCTTCGCTTTTTTGAAAACCGGTCTCAGAGCGAGGTCGCGAAGGTTCTCAACATCTCTCAAATGCATGTTTCTCGACTCCAAGCAAGGTCTTTGGAAACAATGCGAAAAGCACTCTCTCTGGCCAATCAAGACCGGCTCCAAAAAGCCAAAGATTAGCCACAAATCTCGTTGCGGACGAGGTGAGCCGTGTGATATACTGCACCCTCTTCACCCAACGAACTTTGCCCCTAGGGGCCTAATAGACTCTTGCCCATGGAGGTACTTATGCCCGGGGTTCCCCCCTCAAAGAACCGACTCAGTCGACGCCAGGAACAGATCCTATTTTTCATCCGGGAATCGGTAGAGTCCCGAGGGTTCCCTCCTTCGATTCGTGAGATTGGTGAAGCGGTTGGTCTCTCTTCTAGTTCCACCGTCCACGCCCATCTTCGCTCCCTGGAGACGAAGGGCTATCTCAAGCGAAATCCGTCTAAGCCTCGATCGATCGAATTGCTCGATGTGAACGGAACTCGTCCTCGCCTAGTGGATTTGCCGATCTCCCGAACGCCAGGCGCCCTGGTCAACACGGAGCCTGTCGAAGG
>CAZVVF010000516.1:0-4196 GCA_964630575.1 uncultured Burkholderiales bacterium
CAGACATTTTGTGTGTGGGGGCTATTCCCGACCCAGAGACGGCCGAGGTTTTGTTGCAGGCCGCAGCCGGTGGACATCTCGTCATCGCTATGATGGATGGTTCCAGCGCCGTGCGAGCCGTGGATGGTTTCCTCTCGGCCTTTGATCCTGGAAACAATCGTCTGCGGCTATTGGTGGCGCGGGTGCTGAGGCTGGTGGTCTGCCAACACTTGGTCAATCGCGCGGATGGTCGCGGACAGGACCCTGCCTACGAAATCCTTGAGTGCAACCGCGATGTTCGCGAGGCGGTCCAGCGAGGGGATCTCAGTGAGATTCACCGTCTGATGAGCCATTTTGGCATGCAGACGCTGGGGCGCTACCTCTCGCGGATGATTGAAGTCGGCCTGGTCAACTATGACGATGCGCTCCAGTTGGTGGAGGCCGAAGAGTTGGAAGTGTCCCGTCCCTCTCAGTTGGAACTCGCGCCTGCTACCTCTGAGAGTGATATGGACGACGAGACTCCCTTGATGGACTGGCTCTAGCAGGTTGGCCTAGAGCCCTAGTTGCGAGCCGAGGATATCGAAAGTATCGGGCTCTTTTTTCACTACCGCGCGACCCTCTATGAAGTCCCCGAAGATCTCGAAGGGGTCGATTCTGTCTTTTCCCATTTTGGGGCGTTGTTGGGCCGGCTGTGAAGGCGCTTTTGCGGGGTCTGGCGCTGGGCCGTCGAGTCCAGCCGAGGGGCTCGGTGCCACGTCGCTGTAGAGTTCGTCGAGAGAGACTCCAACGGGCTTGCTCTCTTCTTTTGTTGGCGGTCTGACGGAGTTGAGCACCTCATTGAGGCTGATGATCTTGCTGTCGTACATCGCCTCCACGGCTGCGAAGGAGCGCAAGAAGGCCCACTCTGGCACCCGTTTTTGTATCTTCTCAGAGAGTTCGATCGCTTCGGGTTGCTCGCTCCTTCCGGAGATGGCTCCTATGGCGTCGAAGAGGATTTTTTCCGGGTTTTGGCTCGGGTCGATCTCGATCGTCTTCATGTCCTCTGGTTCGGGAGGCTCTTCGAAGGCTAGGGCTTTGGCCAAGAGATAGACGTGGCAGTTGAGGAATCGCTGATCGCGATAGCGAAACTTCTTGGGTCCTAGGTAGCTGTCGAATCGTCCGCTGCGGAGGCAGTCGTGAAGGATCGTTCTGGCGGCTTGTTCCCCGACCAGGCTTGGGTAGCGCGATGTGTTGTTGTCGGGGCGAGCCGATGCCTCGGCGTCTAGCCACTCTTCGTAGAGGGGTTGCCAAATTTCAAACTGCGCGGCAACTCGCGGTACCGACTTTTCGATCAGGGTGTTGCCGCAGGTGATGGCTTCACTGACGAGGTCGAGTATGTGGCCGAGCAGCACGTCTGGACCTGAGTAGAGGCGCGTGGTGGTAGCGTCGAGTCCTTTGGCGATGTGGGTGGTGCGGGCTCTGAATCCGGCGATACCGAGCGCTGGCTCATCGAAGTATCGATAGTAGGGGAAGTCCTCCGTGCGGGAGAGGCCTACCTCGCACGTGATTCCACCGAATGTCTTGGATGCCTGAAAGAGAACGTGCGCGTAATAGTGTCCTAAGATGGGCTTGCGGTAGCCGAATAGCAGGTATTGGTAGGTGTATTCTTCGAGCACGCGCTCATAGCCAGGCAGGCGCTCTCTCATTGAGCTGTCCAAAATGCTGCCGATTCGAATTGAAGTGCGGGTACCCATCTCCTAAAATACTGGAAAGGCCGACGGATCACCTACAGAATCTCCATAGGCATTAGGAACTAATTCGGATATTTTGTGGGCGACGATCCCTTTGGGCCCAAGTTTTGATTTGGCCATATCGGCCGCCAGGCCGTGGATGAAGCTTCCACAGGCCGCCGCTTCGTATGGGGGAAGCCCCTGGGCGAGATAGGCCCCGATGATCCCGGCCAGGAGATCGCCGGTTCCGCCTTGGGATAGCACGGCATTGCCAGTGCTGTTGACGAAGGCCCTCTGGTCGGGGGTCGCCACTACCGTGGGGGCTCCTTTGGAGCAAACGACACAGCCGAGTGTCTCGGCGGCCTCTAGTGCTGTTGTTATCCGGTCTTGCTCTAGATCGCGGACGGGTCGATTGAGAAGTTTGGCGAGTTCGCCCGGGTGAGGGGTTAAGACAAACTTCTGGCGTTGTGTTGCTGGTATCGAGTCGAGCTGCCAGAGGGCGTCGGCATCGACCACGGTCGGCACCGGTGTCGATTTCATCACTTCAAGGCCAAGGCCCTTGGCGTCTTCGCCCAGGCCTGAGCCCACCACAATGGCGTTGAAGTCTGTGAGTGTTGGGATTTGGGGGCGCGGGGCTGGCATGGCTTCGGGTGAGGAACTTAGAAGGGGGCCGACCAGCTCGCTTGGGGTGGAGTGGGTGACCAATCCGGCTCCGGCTTGAAGCGCGCCTAGGACTGAAATGAGTCCTGCTCCTGGGTATTGTCGGCTGCCGGTGACCAACAGGAGGCGTCCATTGTCGCCCTTGTGCATGGTGGGCCAGGTTTTGGGTAGGAGCCGAGCGGCTTGGGATTTTGTGAAGAGCTGCACTCGATCGAATGTCCGGAGTGCTTGCGGATGGAAGCCAGGCTGGGTGAGATGGACCGTCCCGCAGAGTTCGGCTCCAGGGTGGAGTAGGTGAGCCCGCTTTAGGCAGCCGAATGTTACCGTTTGGTGGGCCCTCACGGCAGCGCCTAAGACTTGGCCGCTGCCGCCGTGCAGGCCCGAGGGGAGATCGATCGAGAGTCTCTGG
This sequence comes from uncultured Burkholderiales bacterium, assembly GCA_964630575.1. Classification (GTDB taxonomy): domain Bacteria; phylum Vulcanimicrobiota; class Xenobia; order Xenobiales; family JADMJV01; genus JAEXNA01. The sequence continues at coordinate 2,758 of CAZVVF010000516.1, forward strand.
GCCGGGCATGAGTTGGTGAGTTCGACCGCGGTTTTCCAGTGTTTGGTAAGGGGTCTGGCTAGGCCTGTTCCAAAGAGCGCGTCGACGATCACCTCTTTGTCGGCCAGGAAGTCGACAAGGTTCGAGTTTGAGTCGGCGCTGTCGAAATAGGTCGTGAACGGCACTCCCCAGGATTCAGCGAGTGACTTTTGGGTTTGGGCTTCGGCCGAGAGAGTAGGGGAGAGCACGAGGACCTCCACGGGTCGCTGCTGTTCCTTTAGGGCTCTGGCTAAGACCAGCCCGTCCCCTCCGTTGTTGCCTGGTCCGACCAGGATTCCGACCTTCCCGAGGGGGATGAAGGGCAGGATGCTCCTGGCTGCATTCTCCATGAGTACCAGTGAGTTGAGGCCGTATCGTTCCATGGTTAAGCGATCGATCTCGGCCATTTCTGAAGGTGTAACGATGGGCATAACTCTTGTATCCATGCAGTTTGGTTCGGGGGAAAAAGAAAAGGCCCCCGACAAGCGAGGGCCTTTCTTGGAAGTGGAGCTTAACGCGTGGTCCACTGGAATCCAGCACGTGCGCGCTTTCTTCCGTATTTTTTCCGCTCTTTCTCGCGAGGGTCACGAGTCAGAAATCCGCCTTTTCTCAATGAGGGGCGAAGTTCTTCGTCGAAGCGAACGAGAGCTCTCGCAATTCCGTGGCGAAGGGCTCCTGCTTGACCAGAAATGCCGCCTCCATGAAGTCGAGCGAGGATGTTGAACTTAGACAGGGTGTCCGTCGTTTCAAGAGGATCCTGCACCTGCATCATGTGAGTCTTTCTCACGAAATGTTCGTCAGCAGGTTTGTTGTTGACGAAGATGCGACCGTCTCCTGGTACGAGCCGTACTCGGGCTACCGCTCTTTTTCTTCGACCAGTTGCCCCATATACAATAGGGCCGATTGTGACATTAAGATCACTCATTGCAACATGACTCCAAATCTATCTCTTTGACTTACTACTGAATTCCGGAAACGCTACTGGTTTCTGGGCCTCGTGTGGGTGCGTATCTGACGCATAAAGCTTAAGGCGCTTTAGGCGTGCAGACCGGAGGCGGTTCTTGGGCAGCATACCGCGCACTGCAGCGTGGAGGATTCGTTCGGGGAACTTCTCCCTCATGTTTTCTGCAACGGTCTCTTTGAGACCACCGGGGTATAGTGAGTGGTTGTAGTAAATTTTTTGCTGCCATTTGTTGCCACGAAATTCTATCTTTTCGGCGTTGGTTACAACGACAAAGTCTCCAACATCGACGTGACGCGAAAATTGGGGCTTGTTTTTGCCGATCAAGACTTTTGCGATCTCGGTTGCGATTCGGCCAACGGTGTGACCCGTCGCGTCGATTTCGTACCAGTCTCTTTTAACTTCACTCGGCTTTAGGTGTGCCGTACTCATGTATTTCTCTCCGCTTGGCGCTCGGAAT
>CAZVVF010000517.1:0-4195 GCA_964630575.1 uncultured Burkholderiales bacterium
GGTTCGACTCGCGGAACATCTCGGCAACCTTGGTGTTGGTCTCATTCTGTATCTGCATGATCTGGGCTTGAGTCTTCTGCTTCTCAGACTGAATCTGGGCGCCGGTTTGGGCGGCCTGGTTCTGGTCGGATGCGGCAGCCTGAGCTTGTTGAGCTCCCATGGCTGCTCCGCCTCCACCACCAACGGCTCCGATTGCATTTCTGTTTCCTCGATATTTCATAGTCCTTAAGTCCCTCTCTGCTTCACCGCGACCGAGAGTAGCCTCTCTGCGTCGCCTCGTCGTTGAGCCCATTAGACTAAAATGAATTTGGATTAATCTAAGATTGACAACGAGGCATGTTAACGGCGTGTAAACATATCGCAGAGATTCTGTCATAAGCAAAATCCTGAAAATCCTAGACCGGATCAATCGACTCGGTCCGGCTTCTTTGCCTTACAGTCCATGATCTTGGCCTCAGGGTGGGAGACGCGAAACCGAGAGAATAGAATCCGATTCTCTGGGTTTCAGATCGTCCAATCGAAGTAGTCAGGTCGGCCGATTGGAGTATTTCGATCCTTGGCAAAAGATCATAAGGTGGTTTTTTTGGAAATTTTTCGCGCGCCACCGAGAAAATGACCAAGGAGACATTATCATGGCAAGCCGTTCAGAACAGATCGAGGAACTACTTTGGGACCTGGACGAATACTATCCTGACCACTCCCTCCTAGAGGATGCGTGGGAGACTTTCAACGACGAAGGCGACCTACCGACAGCCATGGTTAAAAAACTCAAGAGGATGCTCAACCGCGCCATGGCCAAGGGCAGGGCCGCCTAGAGGACCTCGACTCTCGGCAACGCTCGGGTCGCGCGGCTCAGCGGGCGTCGCAGGATCCGATCGATGAGGGGTGCAGAAGGTGTCTGTGCCCCTTTTGATTTCGCCAGACCAGCGGTCAGTCGTTGAATCCAGCCTTGACGGCAAAGATCGCTGCGGCGACCCGGTCCTTGACGCCGAGCCTTCGGAGAAGGTTAGCCACGTGTGTTTTGGCCGTTTTTTCGGAGATGATCAACCTGTCGCCGATCTCCTTATTGGAGAGTCCCTGACCGAGGAGGCGGAGAACTTCTTGCTCCCGAGGAGTGAGGTTGTTCACGACCTTCTGATAGGCTTCCAGAGGCTTCTTGGAAGACTGCATGGTGCGTTGGAACTCGTTGAGTAAGCTGAGGGTGCTTCGGGGGTGCAGGACCGCTTTGTTGGCCGCCACCGTCTTGATTCCGGACACCAGTTCGTCGATGGAGGCATCCTTCAAGAGGTAGCCCCGAGCCCCGGCGGCTATCGACTCAAACAGCGAGCGTTCATCCTCCACGGCCGTCAAGATGAGGATCTTGACCTCTGAGCCCACTCGAGTCAACTCACGGGTCACGTCGACACCGGAGATGTCGGGAAGGTTCAGGTCCAAAACAAGAACCTGCGGCCTGTACTGCTGACAAGCGTTGATAGCCTCTTGGCCGTTGCACGCTTGAGCCACGATCTCAATCTCCGAAAACCCAGCCAGTGTGTTCACCAGCATCTGACGCACTAAATGATGGTCATCAGCTATAACTATCTTGGTTTTCATCCTGACCTTTCGGTAAGCTCATTCGAAAAAGGCAACCGTTCTCACTCTCTTCCAATGTCAAGACCCCATCCTGACAGAGCACATACTGCCGGGCCAGAAAAAGCCCCAACCCGAACCCGATACTGTTTGCACTCAACTGTCTAAATCTATCAAAAACAAGATCTCGGGCCTCTGGAGGTATACCCGGTCCTTGGTCTTTTACGTCGACAATCACCCTCTGACCTTCAGTCCGCCCCGTTACTGAGATCAGACCGCCGGGCGCGTGAACCAAAGCGTTCGAAACCAGCTTATCCAAGGCCTGAACAATGAGCAGTGGGTCGCATAGGACCTGGCAATCTTCGCCTGTGAACTGCAACCGATGATCGGCCAAAGAATGGGCCGGGTGTCGTCCCCGAAGAGAGCGATAGATACGCCCGAGGGTTGTGTTCACCGGCCTTGATATCAACCGTCCACTCTCCAAACGAAGCAGTTGCGTCAAGTCGTCGACCTCTTGATTGATGGACTGCATCGCCTCGCTCGCCATGGCGAGTTGGATCTCCAGTTCCTGCGTTTCGATCTCCTTGAAACGAGCGGCCAGATTGTCGATCGTTCCCTTGGCCGCAAAGAGCGGGTTCCGAAGCTCGTGAACCAAGGTCTGGAGAAGCTCCTGGCGAGATGTGGCAAGACGCTGCTGGCGCGTGTGAAGATCTCGAAAGACCTCCGTCGAAACGATAGACACAGCGGCCATCACCAGGGGCCCAACCCCAAAGCCAAAATGTGGCAGCGACAGAAGCAGAGCCAGGGGTATGGTGAGACGTTGCCAAGAGATGAGACTGGCCAAGAGAAAGGATAGCGACAACACTCCAGGCCCGAGCACCGCTGAAGAGAGGGTCACGAAGCCGAGGACAACAAAGACCTGATTTCGCTCCTTGGGAAGCGACTGGCCTAGAAAAAGCCGTTTCAGTTGGGGAGCCATCAGCACAGATTGTCTAACCTGTCATGCCCCACCTGCCGACCCACCCTGCCCAAAAGAACACGAGCGTGGCTAGGCCTTCCTGTAAAAAAAGGGGGGGCAGTGAGAAGTTCGAATTCAGCCCTTTGGCCGGCTCGAATCGTCCAGGTAACGTATGGTGTCACCTCTGCCTTCTGTTACGCTAACACATCATCCGACAACCTTGAGCAGTTCTCGAAAGTCTTGTCTCGATAGATTCTCGGCTACCAAAGGAGAACGATTCTTGAATGATACCTCAGCAGGGAAGCTCGTGCTACCCGGTCATTTTGAACCGGCCAACCACTTCTATCCTCGAGCGCTCAACGCCACCATCCACCCCATGGTCGCTTTTTTCTTGCGGCTCAGCCGAGAGAGGCTCGTCAGTCGCTACTGTCATTTGAATCCGAGGGTCGATCCCCGAGCCCTCACCGATCTGCTCTGTTATCAACCCCGCTTCATGCGGTGGGCCGGAGTCGACCTCTTCAATGTCACCTCCGAGAGCGGTCACCGAGACATGGTGCTGATCGAGACAAACTCGTGCCCGTCCGGCCAAAAGTCGATGCCCCTTCTCTCTGACGAGAACGAGGAGGGCGGCTACCAGTTGCTGGTAGAGAGAGTCATGGGCCCACTCTTTAAGAAGGTTCGCAAGGAAAAGGGTCGCGACAACGGTGCACTCGCGGTCATCTATGACAAGAACCTCATGGAGTCCTCAGGCTACGCCGCGGCCATGGCCAACTTCTTTCAGGAGCCGGTCTACCTATCCTCATTCAAATCCAGCGATTCGGATCCGCCCACGCGGTTCCGCGAAAAGACCCTTGAGGTTCGCGATGCCGAGGGGAACTGGATTCCTATCCGGGCCGCCTTCCGCTATGTCACCCAGAAACCTTGGGAACGCCTGCCCTTGCTCAGCAAGACCGTGATCCTCAATCCGATTCAGGCCTGCCTCGCCGGCGGTAGAAACAAAGCGGTTGCCGCCACGGCCTACGAACTTCTCAACGCGGAACTCGCCGGGACCGGCTTGGAGATTGTAACCCCAGAGACCATCAAGGACGTAGCCAAGGGTGAAATCCCCCTGTTGGTGAGAAAGATGGGTGGGCATGCGGTCGTCAAGATCCCCTACGGAAACGCTGGGCAAGGGGTGTACACCATCACTCGGGAGTCAGAATTGAACGACTTCATGAACGGCGACTACGAATACGACCGCTTCATTGTTCAATCCCTGATCGGCAACTATCATTGGAGTTCTCACGGCGCCCGTGGCCGCTACTACCACGTCGGGATGCTACCCAACAAAAAGAACGAGATCTTCGTGGCCGACGCCCGTATGATGATCGGCGCTGGAGAAGAGGGATTCTTCCCTCTCGCCGTCTACGGCCGAAAAGCTCCCTACCCCTTGCTGTCCAGGCTCGACGGAACCACCAAATCGTGGGACATGCTCGGAACCAATCTCTCCATCAAACAGGGAGTCGACAAGTGGGACTCTGACACGGGTCGCCTGGTGCTTATGGACCGGCGTGATTTCAACACGCTGGGCTTGAGTCTCGACGACCTCTTAAAGGGCTACATCCAAGCGGTGTTGGCAACCGTGGCCATCGACAAAATGGCCACCACCCTCACCACACAAAAAGGTAA
>CAZVVF010000518.1:0-4181 GCA_964630575.1 uncultured Burkholderiales bacterium
AGTGTTTAAAGCGACCCTCGGGCTTCAGTCCAAATACGGAAATGATCGCTGTTACAATTCTCCACTGGCCGAAGCGAACATCGTGGGTCGTGCCATCGGTCAGAGTTTGCGGGGCCTCAAGCCCGTCGTCGAGATTCAGTTCTTCGACTATATCTGGCCAGCCTATCACCAACTCAGAAACGAACTCGCCACCATGCGATGGCGTTCCGGCGGTGCTTTCAAAGCTCCCGCAGTCGTTCGAGTACCTATCGGTGGCTATCTCCGTGGTGGAGGGCCCTATCACAGCCAGTCCGGTGAGGTCTTGTTTACCCACACTCCTGGCGTACGGATCGCCTTCCCGTCTAACGCTGAGGATGCGAACGGCCTGTTGAGAACCGCGATTCGAATGGATGACCCGGTCATGTTTTTCGAGCACAAGCATCTCTATCGCCAGACCCACAATAAGGGTCGGAATCCGGGCAATGAGTATTGCATCCCCTTTGGCAAGGCCAAGGTCGTTCGCGAAGGGACAGACCTTTCTGTGATCACATACGGAGCCCTGGTTCATCGCTGCAACCAGGCTGCCAAGCTGATCGAGAAGGAGTCCGGCCTGCAGGTTGAGATCTTGGATTTGAGAACGCTGAGCCCTTACGACTGGGAAGCCATCGCGTTGTCGGTCAAGAAGACTTCAAAGGCCATTGTGGCCCACGAAGACACCCTCTCTTGGGGCTATGGTGCTGAGATCGCCAGTCGCATAGGGGATGAGCTGTTCGAGTGGCTCGACGGTCCCGTGCGACGCATTGGCGCGGCTGACGCCTTTGTGGGGTACGCCCCTCGACTGGAGGACGCGACCTTGCCCAATGCCGAGACGATCGCCGATTCCATGAGGAGTCTGCTAGGTTACTGATCGAAGGTCACCTTGGAGTTCGACCCCTTCGGGGGAGAACTCCATGCTGATCAAGCTCGGAGTGAGGCGTGGGTGTTGGCTTGAGAGCCACCAGTTGATGGCCTCGGCCGAGACCTTGATTTGACCGACCTCACCCTGTGGGGTTTTCCTCTTTTCATGGGTAATGGTGTCGTGGGGAAGTCCAAGCCTTCTGAGCTTTGGCAAGACGGCAGCATCGATCTGTTTGCCGATCATTCCCCAGAACATTCCCAGCAATTTGGAGAGTAAAAATCCGGTGATCTCTCCTTTGATCTCACTGAAGGGGATGGAGAACACCAAGTGGGTGCCGTTGAAGTTGGGAACCACGACGAATCGGACGGCGCCGAGAGGCAGGGAGGCTTGGCCCAGAATGCACCCGTGTCGATAACTCAGGTTGTATTCAGGGGCTCGACGCAGTGCGGAGTTGATCAGAGCGGTATCGAGTTGGATCTTGAACACGGCGATTAACTGAGTCCAATGTCCAGGTCGAGGCAGACCTGAGTCGGTTCCAAGCGAAAGTCTGCAAGTTCCACATTGAGGGTCGCGAACTTGCTTTGAAGTTGGAGTTTCGTTTGCTTCAAGGGCAGTTGGGTTAGGCTGATCTTGAGACCCTGTTTGTCGATGACGATATGCCCGTTCTGGAAACTGGCCCGAGTGTCGTCGTTGCTGACAAACTCCTTGAGAAGAATGTTGACGGTGTTTTCGTCGAGTTGAATTTTGCTGGAACCCCGCATGAGGTGCCTCCTTTTTTCGCTTCTGAATCACCCCCTGGATTTGTTGTTTTTCTCCACTCACCTACCATCGAGTCGATTCGCTGGGTAAAGTGGGTGGGGGACTCTCGCATCACAGACTGGATTGGGCCAACCCCTCGCTGCTGCGCTCCTCGCTCTTTGAGGGCTCGATCCGGCCCGAGGACGTTGCCCGAAAGGCGGCGAAGGACACCCGTATGCGCTTAAATTGCCCTGCCTGCACCCAAGAACTCACGCCAACCCGAGACGATCTGACAACTCTTGAGATCGACAGTTGCTTTTACTGCCACGGGTTGTGGTTCGACTACAATGAACTGAGGCGTTTTTTTACAGCTCCCAAGCTCTACAACAAGTTTCGCCTCCCCCAACACAGCTTTAAGGTGAAGATCAAGGGCGCTCCAAAGGAGAGGCTTTGCCCCAGGTGTGATTCAGTGGCGCTCAAGGAGGTCAAATTGGACGGGGTGATCGTGGATGAGTGCGGCGATTGCAAGGGGATTTGGCTCGATTCGGGCGAGGTGACGCGGCTCATTGAGATCTACAACAAGGGGAAGCTGAAGGGCAAGTCCGAGACCGCCAGGCAGATTCGCAAGGGGCATTTTGATCAGGGCCCCATCGGTCAGGTCTCCAAAACGGTGGCTTTGGCTTTTAAGATGCTCTTTTGATGAACTCCGGTTCCACGATCGATCTGTTTAGCGATACGGTCACGCGTCCCACACCTGAGATGCGGCGAGTCATTTCGCAGGCCCAGGTGGGTGATGAGCAGCGCCTCGAAGACCCTACGGTGACGGCTTTGATCGACGAGGTCTGCCAGCGACTGGGGAAGCCGGCGGGTCTCTTTTTGCCCAGCGGAACGATGTGCAACCTAGTGGCGGTGAAGGCTCACACCCACGCCGGTGACGCTGCCTTTGTTGGTCACAATTGCCACATCCTCCGCTGTGAGACGGGGGCTGCAGCCGCCGTCTCAGGGCTGGTTCTCGACGTCGTCCCGAGTGAGGATGGGCGATTTGGCGGGCACGATCTGCAAGCCTGTCTCTATCAGTCGAACCCCTACTCGGCGATCCCTCGACTGGTGTGTGTTGAGCAGACTCACAATTTTGCTGGTGGGGCGATTTGGCCTTTGCAGGATCTCAAAGAGATACGCGGTGTCGCGCGCGAGAGAGGGTTGGCCGTCCATATGGATGGTGCCCGACTTTTCAACGCGGTGGTGGCCTCAGGTGTGTCGGCTCAAGACTATGCCGAACAGTGTGATTCCGTTTGGGTCGACTTCACCAAAGGACTGGGGGCCCCCCTGGGCGCGGTGCTCTGCGGTGATGAGGATTTTATCGACCTGGCCAGGCGTTACAAGCACATGTTCGGGGGAGCCCTTCGCCAGGCCGGGATGATGGCCGCGGGATGTCTCTACGCCTTAAACCATCACGTCGAGAGGCTCGCCGAGGACCATCGGCGGGCAGAGAGGCTGGCCAGGTGTTTGTCGGAGAGTTGCGGTTTTGAGGTCAGACCGGTGGACACCAACCTGATCTTCTTTAAGCCAGGGGCGAGCCAACCAGAGGCTTTTCTAAAGGCGTTGGGAGAGCACGGTATCCGCATGAGTGCCGTGGGGGCCTGGGTGAGGGCCGTGACGCACCTGGATATCTCAGACTCCGACATCGAGAAGACGGAAAAGGCCTTGCTCGCCCTAGACCCGGCGGGACTATAGAGCCAAAACCCGAAGGCGCAAGCCATGTTGAAAGCATTGAATCTACTCGTCATCCTAGCTTGTTTAGCGGTTCCCGTTTTGGCCCAGGATGGCTCCATTGTATATCCCAAGACAGCCAAGGTTGATAAGGTCTTTGAATACCACGGACACGAGGTCGTGGACCCCTATTTTTGGCTCGAAGACGACCGCAGTCCTCAGACCGAAAAGTGGGTCGCGGCCGAGAACAAGGTGACCAACGCGTTTTTGGACACCATCTCTTTTCGGCCAGCTCTCAAGACTCGGGTGAAGGAGCTCATGAATTATGAGCGGGTGTCGGCCCCCTCAAAGCACGGAGATTACCGCTACTTCTTTAAGAACGACGGTTTGCAGAATCACAGCGTGCTCTACCGAGTACCGGTCAACAATCCAGATGCCGAGCCCGAGGTCTTTTTAGACCCGAATACATTTTCCGAAGACGGCACGACGGGTCTCACTGACATTGAGTTCTCCGAGGATGGGAGCTTGGCGGCCTATCAGGTCACAGAGGGCGGTTCGGATTGGCGCAAGGTCATCGTGATCGAGACCCAGAGCAAGAAGAAGATCGACGGACCGATCGAAGATGTCAAATTCAGTGGTCTGGCGTGGCGCGGGAATCACGGCTTTTACTATTCGAGCTACGACAACCCAGACAAAGCAGATGGAAGTCAACTCTCTAGCAAAACCCACGAGCACAAGCTTCTCTATCACACCTTGGGTCAACCCCAGGACCGAGACGAGCTGGTCTTCGGCGGGTCGGAGCGTCCCACTCGCTATGTCGGCGGATACGTCACCGAAGACCAGAGATTCTTGGTGG
>CAZVVF010000519.1:0-4181 GCA_964630575.1 uncultured Burkholderiales bacterium
CAACTGCGCGCTGCAGGCGACACCTCCGGCGGGACCTACCTGCCACCACCGGGTTCGGGAACCTTGCAGGTGGATGAGTTTCTGGGCGATGAGCTCGCTCTTCCCAACAACGTAGAGAACATACCTGGCGGGAATTGGGTTTTCGGTAGCATCAATCGCCACGAATACAAGGCTGCCAACATCCAGTATTCCGAGGACCAAGGATACGACGCGTTTGGCAACAAGAGGCCCAACAAAGAAGGCAACATCCAGCGTCACCAAAAGCGCTCCCACCTCTACAACGTGCTCACCGCCCCCAACGGGCAGCGCTGGGCCGCGGGTACAGCCATTCCCGGCGAGAGCAGTGATTGGGATCCGCCGGATTCAGCGATCGTCACCCAGAGCAGCGAAAGCGCGGCCGCGAATTGGGGCCACGACTACAGCGCTGGCGGGTTTGGAACCGACGAAGCGAATCTTCCAACCTCCGACGTTCACGTGATCGCCCCCGGCTTCGAGGCCAACGTCGTCACAGCTCAATTCGCCATTCACTCGGGCTATAGGATGGTGGCCAACGGTGACTTCGTGGTCACCGGCGAGGGAGACCGAAGCCCAGAGCTCTACTTTGGTTACGACCTCACCGACGGCGGGGTCGCCCAACAAGAATCTTTGAACGAGGGGCTCGAGGAAGCCCAGAACCGACCTGCCGAATTCATGGGAGCCCTGGTTGCCACCGGCGACCTCAATGTTACCGGTGGCGTGCTCGGGTACGGGTCTATGATCGCTGGTGGGGACTTGACTATCAAAGCCTCCTCGGGGCTTCGAACCGCACCAGGCCTGGGCGTCGTGGTCAAGGGACAGAACGTCATCGTCAACCCATCCACTGAACCAGAGCCGGGTCTACCCGGTGAACCCATCAACGTCGACTACCCTATCTTCCGCGACGCCATCCAGGCAGAATCCGGCGGAAATTGGTCTCAATACGACAATTGGTTGGACCACCAACTCGATACCCGGAACGCTGTGATCAACAGTCTCGGGTCGACATCCGCCGGAGCCACAGCCGCCTCTCTATGGGGAACCCTGAATACCGAGATCGGTGATGGAGGGCCCTTCCCTGCCGCAGACTTATCCGGGTGGCCTGTCGGCAACATCACCATTAACCAGTACGTGCGCCTCAAAGAGTTCTATCAGACTGTTTCCACCGGATACAACGGCGGAGATGGTGACATCCGCTGGCTCGACCTCAACGACCGCATCGAAGACGCCGACGGCCGTGTCGCGGCCGTGCTCGATGGAGCCGCCTACTGGGCCAAGTCCTACAAAAAGAGCGTCCAAGAGTACCTCACCAGCCCCGACCCCGGCTTGCCGGAGATGTACATGGAAGGGCTCATCTACGCCGAGCAAGACATCATCTTCAACGCGACCGGAAAATCCGTCAAACTCGAGGGAGCCGTTGTGGCCAGAAACGGGAGCATCACGATCAACGGTGCCTCCAAAATTGACCTCGTTTACGACCGAGAACTGTTAGACGATCTTCTGGGCAGCAACGGATTGGACGGAGCCACCCTGGAAAAGGTGTTCTTCGTCATCGACTAAGAGCGCGGGGTGGACCTCAACGGGGAGGACATTTTCTCCCTGGCCTCCAGGCTCAGACCCCCCAGCGGAACTGGAGCTCCACCTCTTGTTCCTCATCGTCACGCTCGTGCTCTACCGAAAGCTGAGCATCAGCGGGTATGGTCAGGCGCTCACCTGCAACTTGAATCCGGAAGGACTCTCCCTTTTCCAGGGCGTCGGCGATCCGGCGTAGGGTCTCAATGAATCTTTGGGTTGGCACATCTTTTTCGACATCTCGTTCACTCATACTCCGCAGTTCGGTCAATGTGGGCCCTGGCTCCTCTTGGCAGCCCCCTCAACCTGACCATCGACCTCACAACGATCTCCCCCTCGAAGCCGCTGAATGGAGACAATAGGGTTTGCGAACTCTTGAGGCCTGGCGTTATACTGAACCTGAGAGCGGACCTCCGCTCAACTCAGCGCCCCGCTTCTGGCCAGATGAAGCGAGTTTTTTATGTTCAGTTCTTTCGAGAGGAGACGCGCCTCATCGGTGACACGATGAAACGCCGTCCCAAATCCCGTCGTTTTACCGCCCACTCCTCGGTGCGCCACAGCGTGGCCACCGAAGCCGCGCGACTTCTCTATCGCCGCGAGTTCAAGGAGTACTTTCAAGCCAAGCGCGAGGCTGCGCGTCGTCAGGGCACGACCGTCCTCCCGACCAACCAAGAGATTCATCGCCAACTCCTGGTGATCGCAGAGGCAACGGAAGGCCAAGCACGCCAAGCCAGGCTGCAGACCATGCGAGAAGCAGCCTTGTCGGTCATGGAATCTCTACAAGACTTTCGACCGCGTCTCATCGGGTCCGTTTGGACCGGTCACATTCGGGCCGGGTCCGATATCGATATTCATCTCTACTGCGACGATCTCAAACGAGTCGAACTTCAAATGGAAGCTTGCCACCTCCCCTTCCAGGTCTACCACGTGCGGTCAAAACGCGACCATGAGGTCAGGGATTTTGTTCACATCAAGCATCAACACAGATCGGGATTTGAAGTGGAGATGACCCTCTACCCCGAATCGGAATACAGCCAACACCCCAAATGTTCGATCACCGGTGGGCCGATGGCCCGTGCCAGCATAGCTCAACTCCGACAAGTTCTGGCGACCTCTGTCAAACAGGATTCAGCCGTAGAGGAGCGTTGTCCCGACGAGGAGCTCCAGGCGACCCTGGCCACTCCCAGCAGATGGAGCGAAATCACCTCGCTCCTTCCTGAGCTCGCTGCCTGCCGTGGGGTTTTGCAGAATCACTACCACCATCTCGATGTCTTTGACCATACCTGGGAGGTGTGCCGCAAACTCTGGGCTCTACGCTCGGACGGGTACTCCATCATCAAGCAACACCGAGTAGACCTCCAGAATCACCTGGCCTGCCCCGGCCCGGGCGGATGGCAGCGAGAGAACCTTCTGATCATGAGCGCGCTTTGCCACGATATCGGAAAACCCACCACCGCGTCACTCCACCGCTCCGGTAGAAGACGCTTTTTGGGTCACGAGTCGGTGGGGGCGGGTTTGGTCCGACAGATCGTCTCTAGGCTAGACATGCAACCGATGGCCGGCCTAGCGCTCGAGCGGATGGTCAGTCTCCACATGGAGCCCGTTCTTATCCCATCACGACAATCTCCAGCTTCGGTCCTCCATCGACTCTTCAAGGCGGCTGGAGACCTAATGCCGGAGCTACTCTTACTCTCCTGGGCCGATGTCAACTCCGCTCGAGGACCAGCCCAAACCCCCTATCGATTCGAGGAACAACTGACCTTTGTCGAGGAGATGATGGAAGAGTACTTCGACCACGGTTTTCTCCGTTCTCCCGCTGTACCGGTCAGCAGTACAGACCTCGAACAAGAATTTGGAGTCACTGACGCCAAGCTTCGAGCCAAGCTCCTAGAGCAACTCACGGAGGATTACCTAGACGGAGAGTTCCAGGGCCGCGAAGACGGGCTTAGCTGGGCCTCTGACCTTTTGGAAACAGCGACCGAACTGTGGTAGAGAAGCCTGGCTAGACAAACGAAAGACGCCTCTTGACAGAGGCGCCTTTCGTAACCGGACTTCAGATTCCGAACGGACTTAGGAGTCAGCTCCACTCGGCTTTGCTTGAGCTTTAGAGACCTGGTGGGCCTCATCGAGGTAGCTGAGAATGTTCGCGGTGTAAAGACTGTTTACACCGGCGACTCGGTCTCTGATTTCAGGAAAGTTCGGCAGCGTACTGATGGTCTTCGCGTGATACTGAAAGAACTGCTGAACAGGGAAGGTCTCCCAGAGGTTCTCGCTCTGACTATAAAACCCCAGGATAGACTCGATGATCTCCTGGTCGGCTTCAGAGCCAACGGCTAACGAAAGACAAGCCTGACGACGCATGATGACACTCTTGTCTTCTTTGAGACGGAGCAACAGGAATTCCTGAATTTTGCTATCGACACTGTCCTCTGCATCATAGGGTGAATCTTCACCAATGGAGACTACCAGTCCCAAGAAAGCCAGAGCGTTCTTCTTGGGCAACTTGTCGTATTCTTCCATGATCGTTAGCGCCGTCTGTTCCAATTCCGACTTGGACATTCCCAAGCTCGTAACCAAGGCTTCCTGGTCATCGG
>CAZVVF010000520.1:0-4165 GCA_964630575.1 uncultured Burkholderiales bacterium
CCAGCTTGGTCCAGCGACACACCGTGGCGAATGCAAGTGACAACATCTTGCAGTCGTCTTCTGGAGGCCTTGTGGTAGAGCACCTCCCGGCTGGCCACAACGCTTAAACCCAAGCGAAGAGCTCGGGTCAGAGCACGCGGTTCTGTGCGCCTCTGTGAGAACAGGTGATGGCGACAGATCTGGGCGTAGAGACGGTCGGCAAAAGCGCTTTTGAGAATTTCCCCCTGATCGCGCCACAGATCATCACTCTCGTGGTAGAGGCCGCTCCCGTCGCCACCCCAAAGAGCCAACAGGCCTTCGTTCCTCTCAGCGACTTCCTGAAGGGTCACTCTGTTGATCCCTTTCTGGGAACGACGAGCTCCAGCGGTCAGAAGTCGACACAGATTTTTCCAGCCTTTCTTGCTCTGTGCCAAAACGATCAGGTGGGTCTGCTCGTCCTCTCGCAAACAGAGCTGGGCACCGCACAGAAGTTTGATCCGGCTCTCGAGTTCCAGCGTGCGTTGATGGGCTCTCACCAAACCGTACACACCGTTCTGATCGGTCAAAGCCAGGGCTGGTAGAGTCAAAAAGGCAGACTGAGAAACCAGCTCCTCTGGGTGAGAAGCACCCTGCAGAAACGAGTAGTTGCTCTTGCACCAAAGGGGAACATAGGTCATGGAGTAAGGGCCCTTATTGAAGCCATCCCTGGACTCTCCACTTCTGTTCTTGGAGGTCCTCATAAAGCCACGCGGTTTGGTCCTTCTTCTGGGCAAAGCAGTACTCTCGAGCGTAAGACTCCCCCCACCATCCCCCGTTCACAGAATAAGGACCGTACCGAGCCCCCCAATCCGAACGCCTCGACAGAGCCACAGGCTGGTACAAAATGCGCCGAACTCTCAAATCCTGTTTCCCCTCTATGACATCTGAGGAAGCGGAGCTTTGGCTCTTGTCCCTGCCCAGCCGACCGAGCCACTCTGCACTCTCTCTCTCTGACCTCCAGACGTGATCCCGGTCTGGGAGATGATGGTCCAGCAGATGAGCGCGAACCAGACTTTGGTCACCAAACTCTGCGCGCACCTGAGAGAGAGCCCAAAGTCCAGCTTGCCTATCGCGAGGGGCGAGCCTCTCCTCTCCCTCGGGAGTCACATCCAAAGCCCAATCGCTAAACAGCTCTCCCTGCTTCTCGGGGTCGACCTCCCCCACGACCTCCACGATCAATCGCTCCACGCGAGACCCCCAACGCAGTGGATGCTTCTGAAAATAACGCTCCAAGCGCAACTCGATCAATTTCATCAGCCAGTTGAGATCTGCGGTTGGGTAGGTTGGACGCAAGACCTGATCGTGGCAGTTGTCGTCCTCGGTCAAAAACTTTAAAAAGACAGTCGCGATCGCTTCCTCCCTAGCCAAAAGAGTAGGGAGCAACTCGGCCAGGAGTCGTCTCGCGCTCTCTAGCAGAGGGGCCAACTCGGACACCGGTTGATGAAACCCCATATTGGCGACCATCGGCTCCGGCTCGGGCAAAGGTGGGAACACCGCAAAAATCGCCCCCGACGCCTTCTCGTAGAACTCCAGCAAGTCACCCCCAAAGCGTTGCTTCACCTCCTCCACCTCAAGACTCAGGAAGTCACCCAGGTTCAGGATCTGAAAACGACGCAATCGGGAAACCTGATCAGGAGCCAGGGAGAAGCTTGAGAGAGGTGTCTCCAGAGTTCTTCTCTCCTCTTCACGTCGGCTCCGAAAAAGATGGAGGGGCCTTTCCTTGCTCAGGTGATAGGTCGCCATCTCGGTGGCAAAAGGGGTGAAACCCACCGCCAGGCGGCCTTCCCAGCCCGCCCTTGTCAGAGCCCCTAAAAGCTGTTGAGCCCAATCGCTCATACTCTTGAAGGCCCTCTCTAAACCCGACGCATCTAAGAGATACAATCCGTTTTGCAAGTGGTTGCTGCGACGTCGGAGGTTGGGAGAGAAGCCTCGCAAAAGCTCTAAGATCTCGGCATCGGCCTGGACCAGATCCTCGGCGCTGCTAGTACCCGCCAAAAGGTCGGGGAATACGCCCAAAACCGTGGCGTACCGACTGCCCAACTGAACTCCTGATCGAGCGGCCTCAGCAGAGAGATAACGCACTCGAGCCTCAGCCTTGAGAAGGTCTAGCCAAACAACTCTCTCACCCCGCCATTCTGGCTTTTGCCGCAAAAGAAGTTGCAGAGGGAACTGGGGCAGACGAAGGCAAGCCGTCAGGTAACTGGCAACGCCATTGCCAACGCCTCTGCCCTCTTGCAATCCCTCGTTTGTCTCGGACAACTTCCACCTCCAAGAGATCAGGATGCTCCTCTTGAGCCTCGACTTGAAGACGAAGGCTCACCAAGCAACCGAGCGAAGGCTCAGTCTTCTGCTTGTCGGTCAGGAGCAAAATCGAGGCTCTATGGTGTCGAGCGATAGCGTTGAGCCGACCCAAAAAAGCCAAAGGAAGAGTTTGTAGGGGCTTCTTCCAAGAGGCCATATCCCACACCAACAAGCCGAAACCACCCGATCCCAAAAGCTTGAGAGAGGCCCAGAGAGCCTCTTGCGGTCGGGCCAAAAAAAGAACCGGCAAACGCTTGAGGTCCACCCCGCTCCTGTGCCCGTCTGGCGGATAAAAAGGCTTGAGAGGAGAGCTCAACCAGAGAACGCTCTCCGCTCTCTGCTGAGCCTCTCTGAGCAACGAGAAAGCCAAGGTCAAGACCGCTCCGCCGCCCTTCCCCGAAACTTCAGTGAGGCCATTCTTGGTGAGCAGCCTCAAGTCGGAGCCTCTGCTGAGGCGCCCTTCAGCCAGACCATCAACCTCCAGACCCACGAGCTCTCTGAAAGGAGAGAGGGCATTCAAAAGCTCCTCGCCAGCAAGCTTCGGTTCCTCTAGGAAGAAATTCATGAAGGCCCCGCTTCGTAATAGCGACGAACCTCAACGACTTTGCCCAAAAGACGAAGGTCCTCAGCTTTGACCTCTATGGTATGAAAGTCAGGATTTTCCGGCTGCAAAAGAACCGTCTTGGCTCCACCCGAGACAAAGCGAATTCGCTTGACGGTGGCCTCCTCCCCAACCAAAGCCACGACAATGTCGCCCGTATCAGCCGATTCTTGGCGACGCGTGATCACCAGGTCTTCGGGAAGAATACCTGCATCTCGCATAGACCAGCCCCGAACCCGAAGAGCAAAAAGTTCCTCTCCCTCGCGAACCCGCTCGATCTCCACATAGCCCTCTACATCCTCTGAGGCCGTGGTCAAAGCTCCAGCCTGAACCTGACCGAGAACCGGCACCCGTTGAGTCTGAGGATTCACCTCAGAGGGCAAAGCGTAAGAACGAGAGCGTGTATTTCTCTTGATCAAACGTCCCTCTGCCACCAGTGCCTCAAGATGAGCTCTAGCCGACTCGACAGCCTTGAAACCTATCGCATTCTGGACCTCTCGAATAGTAGGAGGGTCACCGGAGCGCAACCGCTGGTAGGTGTACTGATAAACTCGTTCACGCAAACTAGACATCTGTCTATATTTGTACCAGACACTTGTCTGGTCGTCAAACAGCGCCTGCTGTCGACTTTGCAGAGAGCGATTCGTGGTCCGTTTTGCACAAGCTCTGTTCAGAAACAGGCTTCTCGGGTTCAGGTGCCTAAATTCTCTGAGGGAAAGAGGTTTCATGGAAGAACAAGGTGTGCCTGATTCCGCGACTTACGTCGCAAAACTTTGGTTTTCAGGGTTAGAGAAAGCTGTTGAGTTCCAGATTTTAGAGAGCGACTTCGATCGTTTTAAGAGCTACTTGTCCGACACCGAGCCGAGAGAGTTCTTTGAGTTCGACACCCCTGGACACACAGTGGTGCTGGCCAACATGGAAGAGGTCGACGCCGTCAAATTGATGACACTGCCCGCCGACGACATGCCTCTGGTCCTTGAGGAAGCTCCCTCTGAAGCCACCATTCAACTGCTTGGGCGGAGCGAGCCGTTCTTTGCCTCAACATCCGAAGAGCACTTCGGAGCCGATCACCCAGTTCGGGAACTCCTCGATACGGAGAGCGACAAGTTCATACACTGGCTCGATGCCTTCGGACAAACAGTCGTCATGAATCCCCAAAAACTCGCCTACGTCGAGCACCCTAAATACTGGCTTGATGGGCAAGAGGACTGGAGCGACTCCGACACTGATGAGACCTCAGATTCA